>JAYPSX010000244.1:675-1510 GCA_038133315.1 Hyphomicrobiales bacterium | reverse complement strand
ACTTATTACCGTTTTCGGTAATAGTAATAAAAGGAATGCTAAATTCTATAGCAACAGCTTTCATTTCATTAATTGGCACATTTTGAAGAATACCACTTTGCTGAATGAGTGATATCTTTCGCTTAACCCATGAATCTGACATTTCTAAAAATTTATTATTATCTACAGATTTTATTATATCCATATTTAAAAATTCAATTACGTCATCATCGGTTGCTTCTTTGTAATATTCACTTAAATCAAAAATTTGCCTGGCATTATGGAAGCTAAAAAACTTTAATTTACCGTCTTCTAGTGTAGCGGTTAATTTGTGGTCGATGGTAAGACCAATACCCTCTATTTTTTTATATACATTAGTTGAGTGAAAAATTGATAACCCATTAGTAGATATAATTTTTCTTCTGTCGAAGTTTTGAAGTAACACTTTAACTCCACCAGTTGCCAGTATATAACCAGAAAATAAGGCCTTTATATCATGAAAAAAATCTTCACTTGGATCAACTAAATCCAAGCTAGTAGGGTTTCTTATAGCGTGTTCAAGGTTATCAATGTCGTCATAGTTTTCAATACAAAGAACTTCACCGGCATCAGGCTTATATTTTCCATCAAAGACAATTTCATCTTGCTGAAGATCAAACGAGGTTTCTTGGTCTTTTAGGTATGTGGTAAGAATGGCTTGCACATCATTGGAAAGGTTAAACTTAACAATTCTTTTCGCTGGATCACTTGTTAATGCAAAAAGGCTAAGCTTCATGTTCTACTCCATTAGCATGCTGTTTGATATTTGTTTTACTGCGGTTATGTTTTTAGGGCTTCTAATTTCTATTCTGTTTAT
>JAYPSX010000244.1:0-665 GCA_038133315.1 Hyphomicrobiales bacterium | reverse complement strand
CGTATATACCATGCCGCTTTCTGATTCAATTTTATAGAATCTAAATTTTGCGAGGTACAAAACCGGGTGTGATGGAATAATAGAAATAACCCATGCCACTAAAAAAATTACAACCACTGTTAATAACATCAAGCCGAAGTCAATCTCTGCCATTTTCATTATTATTGGCGTTGCATAGCTTGCTAGAAACACCAACAGATAATAATCGGCAGATTCAACCTTTTTGGCCGTGAAGTTAAGAGACTCTGTCTGCCCCTTAATCCAAGATAAAATCAAAAATGGAAGGGTCATCCCGATGAGAGAAATTGCTATTAGCTGATACAATATTGCATCAACTATACCTGAATAGTACCTTACGCCAGCTAGTACAAGTAGCGTTGGTGAAAAAGCCGATACGAAGAGTATTGTTTTCAACCAGTTTCTCAAATTTATTCCTCGTACGGCTAACATGATTTTAATACTACGCATACGTGTTTACATAGAAGGTTATGCGCGGTATCTCACAAAACGCTAACATTAAGTGAATGATATTGCATTAGCCTTATAAGCGATTCCAGCAGAAAAAGAACGCGAGACGTAATAGATTTGCATTTCGTTCCCTACTTGGTTTGCGCAGCGAGATCTGGGGATACTGTCCTTTCGATATTAGATTTTGTAGATCCCAT
>JAYPSX010000243.1:0-2242 GCA_038133315.1 Hyphomicrobiales bacterium | reverse complement strand
GGGCTTAATGCTGGCCCAGTATGTTTTAGATAATCATGAAGTTTATTTTCAATAAATTCAGCTTCTCCAAGAATTACTCCCCCTAGACATCTACCCTGCCCATCTATATGTTTTGTTGCTGAATAAATAACAATATCAGCACCAAGCTCGAGTGGTCGTTGTCTCAATGGAGTCGCAAAAACATTATCAATAATTACTTTAATTTCATTTTCTTTTGCTATATTGGAAATAGCCTCTATATCTAATATTTCAAGCATTGGATTCGTTGGTGTTTCAAAGAAAAACACTTTTGTATTTTTCTTGATCGCTTTTTTCCAAGCTTCAATATTTGTTGCCCTCACAATCGTTACTTCAATGCCATAATTCGGGAGAATATCTTTCAATATGGAGAGACAAGAGCCAAAAATCGCATCCGCACCTACAATATGATCCCCAGCTTGTACATTTGTAAAGAGAGACCAGAATACTGCTGCCATTCCTGAAGCAGTTAATCTTGCTGCCTGAGCTCCCTCCATCTCACATAATTTTGATTGAAGCATAGATAAATTAGGATTTGAGTACCTACTGTAAATATAACCATCAATTTCTCCATTGAATCTAGCCTCTGCTTCTTCCGCTGAGCTATATACATAGCCTGATGTTAAATAAATCGCTTCTGAAGTTTCATTATTTTGAGACCTCAAAGATCCATCATGGATAAACTTAGTTTGTATATTTAAATTTCTTTCTTTCAATTTCTGTGTCATTTTCACACATTCACAACTTTTTAGTTGAAATTAAAACATAATTAGAATTAAAAAACTAATTTCCAGAACAACCTTTAATTCAAATAATATCTATATCTAAATGTTGTTTAATTTAGCTACATTTAGCTATTTATATACTCATTTTTATGTATAATGATACAAAAAAGTTACCATGAGCCTATTAAACGAAAATATTCAACACCCCGAAAATGAAGTAAATAAAAATCAGAATTTGACTGGTGCCAGTGGTATCCTACCTTATAGCCTTATTAAAACTTTGATATCTAGGAAAAAGATCCTATCAATAGACCCAATACCAGAACAACAAATACAACCTGCAAGTCTTGATTTAAGATTAGGGAAAAAAGCTTATAGAATTCGCGCAAGCTTCATACCAAATAGTGATAAAACTGTTCTTGAATGTGCTAGAGATCTTATTGATCATGAGTTCGAAATTGAAAGCGGCGCCGTTTTGGAGAGAAATTGTGTATATTTAGTAGAATTGAAAGAATTTCTTGAGTTACCAGAAAGTATTTGGGCTATAGCAAATCCAAAGAGTTCAACAGGTAGATTAGATGTTTTTACTAGAATAATTGCAGATAAAACTCAATCTTTTGATAAAATAGTTCCTGGGTACAATGGACCACTATATGCTGAAATATCACCTCATAAATATTCAATCATTATTCGTGAAAATTCCCGTCTTAGCCAGCTCAGATTTATCAGAAAAAACCCATCGCAATTAGAACAACAAAGATCAATAATTTCTGATAGAGAACTCAAATTATTACATAAAGAACTTTCAAACAAATATAATGGGTTCGGCCTTGTAAATGGGGTTGCAAGGATATCGGATGGACTACAACTAGGAGTATCCTTAAGCAGTTCTGATAACATAATCGGATATAAGGCAAAGCATTACACTCCTCCAATCGATCTTGATAGGATTGGCTATTATAATAAGAATGAATATTGGGATCCAATATTTGAAAATGACAAGAAAAGATTAGTTTTAGATCCAAATGAATTTTATATTTTGGCTTCAAGTGAATATGTAAGAATACCTGCGGAATATGCCGCTGAAATGGTGCCGATCGATCCATCTATGGGTGAACTAAGAGTTCATTACGCAGGCTTTTTTGACCCGGGCTTTGGTGATGCTGAAGATTTAAGTAAAGCTAGTAAAGGCGTTTTGGAAGTTAGAAGTCTCGATGTTCCATTCTACATTGAAGACAACCAAATAATTGCAAGATTAAAATATGAGAAGCTTGCAGAACCTCCATCAAAGTTGTATGGTAGCGACATTGGCTCAACTTATCAATCCCAAGGATTAAAGTTGTCAAAACATTTTCATGATTAAATATTTTTTTGTGTCACATATTAATGGAAAACTTCAGTAGTATAAAAGCATGGCCTTTTATTGAGGCACAAAAAGTAATCGATAAAATTAAAGAGAAAAAAACAGATACGGTTATTTTTGAAACTGGTTATGGTCC
>JAYPSX010000242.1:0-2253 GCA_038133315.1 Hyphomicrobiales bacterium | reverse complement strand
GAAATATCATTTTTAAAATACTAATATGCTAAAAACAATTAATGCATGGCTTATTAACCAAGAGAAAGAAACTACAACAGCAAAATATATTGAGCTTGATGGAGCAGAATATCTTGATAATGAGGTCTTAGTGGAAGTAAAAAATTCTGCTATTAACTACAAGGACGCACTCGCACTGACTGGTACTGCTCCAATAATTAGGAACTTCCCACTTATACCTGGAATAGATTTTAGTGGGGTGGTGATTAATTCAAAAGGAACACATCTTAAAGAAGGGGATAAAGTTTTTGCAACTGGCTGGGGGCTTGGTGAATTATACCACGGTGGATTAGCTTCTCATTGTGCATTTGAAGAAAAAAAATTAATCAAAATACCAGAACATTATACCTATGAGAGTGTGATGGGCTTAGGTACTGCAGGACTCACAGCTTGTCTTGCGGTAAATAGTATAATTGAAAATAATATTACACCCCAAGATGGAAAAATCCTAGTCACCGGTCCATCGGGAGCAGTGGGTGGGATTGCAGTTAAATTATTATTAAAACATGGGTTTGAAGTATCTGTTGTAACATCGCGCAAAATAGAAAATGGGTCCTATTTAGAAAAACTTGGATCTATTGAAATACTTGAGGCACAGGATTTTATGAATAAACCAAAAATGCTCTCAAAAGAATTATGGGCTGGTGCTGTTGATGTAGTTGGAGGTAAAATTTTGGAAAATATTATAACACAAATCAATAGGGCTGGCGTTGTATCAATTTGTGGGCAAGTTCTAGGATTAAATCTAAATACTAATGTTGCTCCTTTTATTCTGCGGGGTGTTAAACTGATCGGAATTGACTCATCTCTCTGTCCTGAACAAAAAAGGAGAGATGTTTGGGATAAGCTTTTTGAATTGTTTGATCCTAGAGATATACGTCAGATTACAGAAAAAATTAATATCACTGATGCTGCAAATAGAGCAGAATTGATGATTTCTGGAAGAAGTAGAAAAAGAATAATAATAGAAAACTAAGTTATTTTAGATAATTCTTAATTATATTTTGAGCCCCATCAATAAGTTTTAATTGATCTAAATCATTTAGCTTATGCCATGCAGCATCTATCACGTCGTCACCGAAATTTGGTTCTCCTCTGATGTATGAACATTCATATATTGATAGAACATAATGTAGTCTGAAATCATTTTTATGATCAACCCTAATTACATCAGAATTTGTGATTAATCTTAAAACATCAACTTCAATTGAGGTCTCTTCATGTACTTCTCTGATCAATGCGTTTTGAAGAGTTTCTCCAAGTTCTACAGCTCCTCCAGGGAAACTCCATATATTATCAGTAGCATTTTTCTTCACCAATAATACATTCTGATTGTGAACTATGACACCTGCGACTGCACTGATTGGTCTATCTGGATAATCTCTTTTAATCATGATTTGTTGTTATTTTGAAGCTCTCTTTAATCTATCATTAATTGCCTGACCAATTCCTGAATTAGGTATGGGCGCCACGGCAATTTTCTTAATTTTTTTATCATCCAACTCTCTTAAAACAGAATAAATCTTATTAGCAAATTCTGTTAAATCTGCATTCCTAGATAAATTAATAGAGTTAGTAAAATTATCATTATTCCCTAATGTAATATAAAACTCATCTTTATCTGGTTTTTCAACATTTATTCTAAGTGATGCCTTTGGTGCATAATGTTTTTCTAATTGTCCTGGTGCGATAATTTTTTTTTCTGAGTGTTCATCTATAATCAAATTTGTAGTTCTAAAAATATCTTCTTTTGTAATACTACCTTCTCTCAATATTTTAAGATTATTATTTCGAGCATCAATGATAGTAGACTCTATACCGTGCAGGCATGGACCATCATCAATTATCATGTCAATTTGGCTCCCAAAATCATCAAAAATATGAGATGCACTTGTGGAACTCACTGTACCTGATAGATTTGCGCTAGGCGCCGCAATTGGCTTACCAAATTTTTTAAGTAAGAGGTTTGCGATTCTATTTGAAGGTATTCTAATTGCAATTGAATTAAGTCCTGAAGTTGCAATTTCTGAGATACCATTATTAGCTTTACGATTTAGCAAAATAGTTAGAGGACCTGGCCAAAATTGGGATGCAATATTTTTTGCAGTATCAGAAAACTCTCCGAGAGTCTCAGCTAATTTAAAACTTGAAACGTGTATGATTAAGGGATTTATCTTTGGTCTATTTTTTATTTCATATATTTTATTTATTGCT
>JAYPSX010000241.1:0-2277 GCA_038133315.1 Hyphomicrobiales bacterium | reverse complement strand
ATACGTCATTGATAGTTTTAAATAACCCTGGAACTTTTACATTGAAACGACCATTATCACTTTCAACAGCTCCTGCGGATATGACTTTATTGTTTTGACTAATCGCAGAAATTAGTTCGAAAGCTGTGAGATTATAAGATTCTAATTTTGTGGTATCAATTATGACTTCAACCATTTCATTTCTTGAACCAGATAAATCAGCACTCAGGACAGTATCAAGTTCTTCAATTTCATCTTGAAGTTCTTTTGCATATTTATTGAGTGTTCTCTCAGGAACATCACCGGATACAGTGACGACAATAGATGGTATCAGAGAAAAATTTACCTCAGTAACTTTGGGCTCATTTGCTTCATCAGGCAGTTCAGATTCTACTTCAGAGAGTTTTGAACGGATGTCTGCAAGAGTTTTTTCATTATCTATCTTAATATCAAACTCAAGTATGACAGCTCCATAGTCTTCTGCACCAACAGATTGTATTTGTTTGAGTCCATCCATTCCCTTCAGTTTATTTTCAAGTGGTCTTAAAATTAATCTTTCGGAGTCTTGCGAACTTATACCGGGTTGAACAACTGATACATAAAAAACAGGAATATCAATATCAGGATTTGACTCTTTGGGTATGCTTATATATGAGTATATTCCACCAACAATCAGAGCAAATAACAAAGTTAGAATAGTTCTTGGCTGCGCGTGCAGTAGGTCAATAAATTTATTCATAGGAGTTTGTGTTATCTAAAACCGCATTTACAGTATCACCAGGTTTGACGTAGTCTTGTCCGACGTTTATTACTCTAATTGTATCGGGTAAGTTTGAGATATAGGCACCTTTATTGTTCAGGTTAGTTACCTCAACTTCTATAAATTTTACTGTATTGTTGTCATCGATAATCTTGATGCCAATATTTCCATTATCACTCAAACTTAAAATAGAAGAGGGGATTAAATGAGCATTTAATATATTATTGTTAATGTATACTTCTGTGGTTGTCCCAACTTTTATAGTATTTTTGCTATTATCTACAGTAACTTCAGTTGAGAATGTTCGTGTATTAGGATCTGCTACATTTGAAATATAGGTCAGCACTCCATCAACAATTGAACCATCGATCAGTCTAACTTTTGCAGGCATTCCTGTGGTTAGTTTTGATATATTTTTTTCTGATACATTTCCGGTGACAATGATAATGTCTGTATTAACAAGAATAGCACAAATGTTACCCAGGGTAGCTAATTCTCCTACTTCAGGGATAATATCATTAATAGTACCATCAATTGGCGCAACTATTTCTATTCGTTCCACTTCAATTTGTGCACGTTTAAATGAAGCTCTAGCTTGTTCAAGGTTAGATTTTTCAGATATTAGACTATTTTTTGAATTATAACCTGCTTTAACCAACTCTTCTCTGCTATCAAATTTTACTTGTGCATCTTCTAGTCTAGCTTTGGCTGAGTCATATGTTTCAATTCTATCTTCAGGTTCTAATTCGCATATAACACTGCCAGCGTTGATATATTCACCTTTTTCAGGATGGATTTTTTTTATTGTACCATTTGTTTCAAATCTTAACTCCAATAGATTATTTGGCTCAGTTTTGCCGATAATCTTAAATGTATCATTGAAATCTGACGATTTACTTTCAATATATCTAACTGTGAAGTCTTCTTGCACTTCATTGGGCACGTCAACTGGAGCTTCGGATGTCTGAGATAGCTTGGTAAAATAACCTGAGCCAACCCAAAAGGCAATAATAATTATAATAGCTATAGCTGTGATAAGTGGTTTAATTTTCATTGTGTTTTGATGTTTTATAAATTTATTTCAACTAACACTGATATAACGTTTATGTGTTATTGTTTGGTTTAAATTTTATCTAATGTAATTTGATAAAAACCTAATGGATATTTTTCTCTCTCTTGGTAAATGTTTGTTAAAATATACATTTATTATCTGGAAAATCAATATGATTAAAAGAGTAATAGAAATAAAGTATGCGGCAATTATTGGATAAGGGATGAACGGATTGAAAGTTTTATCTGCAAAATAACTTGCATAGTAGAGTGCATCACCCGATTGCCTCCATGCTGGAAAGCTACTAAAAAACACAAGCGTCGTTGCATGAAACAAGAAAATAGCCTCATTTGTATATGATGCCCAAGAATTTCTTAACATTGTTGGAACTATTATCTTCCTATATTTTCTCAAGTTAGAAAGACCAAATGCGTTTGCAGCATCAATGTCTTGTTTTGGTATTGACTTTAATGCCCCATAGAATATT
>JAYPSX010000240.1:0-2288 GCA_038133315.1 Hyphomicrobiales bacterium | reverse complement strand
TCTACCTCATCATTCTCAGTTTCCAAATCACCTAATCTTTCAACAGATACAACTTTTTCATCTTCATCTATATCAAATATTTTTACACCTTGAGTAGAACGGGATGCTATTCTTATGTCATCTACAGGACATCTTATTAATTTACCTTTATTTGTAACAAGTATGATTTGGTTAGATGTTTCTACTGGAAATGAGTCAGCGAGATTTCCATTTCTCTCGTTGACAACCATAGCAATTATGCCCTTACCCCCTCTACCCGTAACTCTATATTCGAAAGCTGTGGTTCTTTTTCCAAAACCATTTTCTGAAATTGATAAAATAAATTGTTCAGAGGCACCCATTTCGGCATATTTTTCATCACTTAACACAGCAGGTGTAACGTTATCAGAAATTTCATCTTGAACATTATCATGGTCTGTTTCACCTCGAACTGCTCTACTCATTTTAATATAAGCTGCTCTCTCCTCAGTTGAGGCATCCATGGACTTAATAATAGTTGAAGAAATAACTTTATCATCTTTACCTAATCTAATCCCCCGAACACCAGTAGATGAGCGTCCAACGAATAATCTTATATCTGTTACTTTGAAACGAATACATTGTCCTTTTGATGTGGTAATTAGTATGTCATCTTCATCCGTACATGTCTCAACAGTTTTTATTTCATCATTATTTTGTAACTTCATGGCTATTTTCCCATTAGCCCTGACATCCACAAAATCGCTTAATTTATTTTTTCTAACATTGCCATTCATAGTTGTAAAAACTATGTTTAGATTTTCCCATTCTGTTTCATTTTCTGGCAATGGCATAATAGTAGTAATTACTTCACCCTCACTAAGTGGAAGTAGATTAATCATTGCCTTGCCTTTAGATTGCGGTGTACCTTGAGGTAATTTCCAAACTTTCATTTTGTAAACTATTCCAGTTGATGAGAAAAATAATATTGGAGTATGTGTATTTTCTACAAAAATTTGAGTTACAAAATCTTCATCCCTTGTACTCATACCAGATCTGCCCTTTCCACCCCTTCTCTGGCTTCTATAGGTGGCGAGTGGAACTCTTTTTATATATCCCTTATGACTTACTGTAACAACAACATCTTGTTTTGGTATTAAATCTTCATCATCAACATCTAATTCAACATCAGTTATTTCAGTTTTCCTTGGGACACCGAAAGAGGTTTTTGCCTCCAGTAATTCTTCTTCAATTAGATTATCCAAAACATTCCTATTTGTGAGAATTTCAAGATATTTCTTTATATCTTCACCAATTACATTTAATTCTTTTTCAATCTCATCTCTGCCAATAGCTGTTAACCTCTGCAATCTTAAATCTAATATTGCCTGGACTTGTTCAATTGATAGCATATATGTCCCATCTTCAGCTATCTTATGACGTGGATCGTCAATTAATTCTATTAAAGACTCTACATTTTTAGGAATCCATTTTTTCTTTAACATATAGTCTCTTGCAGTTGCAGGGTCCGGCGAAGACCTAATAACTTTTATAATTTCATCTATGTTTGCTATGGCAATAGCAAGCCCAACAAGCACGTGTGCCCGATCTCGTGATTTATTTAAGAGAAAGGTCGTACGTTTGATTACAATCTCAACTCTAAAATCTAGGAACGCATCAATTATTTGCCTTAATGAAAGTAATTCAGGTTTGCCTGCATTTAATGTAACCATATTACAACCAAAAGAGGATTGAAGAGGTGTAAACTTATACAACTGATTAAGAATAACTTCAGCTTCAGCATCCTTCTTTAGTTCAACTATAACACGTATACCATGCCTATCAGAGACATCTCGGATATCTGATATGCCTTCTATTCTCTTATCACGAACAAGTTCTGCAATTTTTTCAATAAGGTTTGATTTATTAACTTGATATGGAATTTCCGTAATTATAATTGAGTTTTTATTATTATTATCTTCTATGGTTGCTTTTCCTCTCAAGATAACAGAACCCCTTCCTGTTAGTTGAGCACTTTTAATACCGCTCCTTCCAATAATCATTCCACCAGTTGGAAAGTCAGGACCAGGTATGATTTCATTTAATTCATCTTCTGTAGTGTTAGGATTTCTTAATATTGTAACGCAACCATCTATAACTTCTAATAAATTATGTGGCGGAATATTAGTTGCCATACCAACTGCAATACCACCTGCTCCATTTATCAATAAGTTAGGAAATCTTGAAGGGAGAACTGAAGGTTCAGTTTCTGAACCATCATAATTTTCTTGATAATCAATACAATCCTTATCAATATCACCGAGCATAAG
>JAYPSX010000239.1:0-2289 GCA_038133315.1 Hyphomicrobiales bacterium | reverse complement strand
TAATTTCGACATCACCATCATTTTCTTGTGTTAGTTTTTGAATTTCAAAGATTGTCTTTCTTGGAATAATAATACCACTCATTCCAGATGCACCTTCTGGTAATGTTAATTCCGCTAGGGCGAGCCTGTGCCCATCAGTTGACACAGTTCTTAGTGTGGGAAGACCTTTATTATCATTTTGAGAATTTGACTCATGAAAAAATATTCCATTTAGATAATATCGAGTTTCCTCATTAGATATTGCAAATCTTGTTTTCTCAATAAGCCTATTGAGTTCAGAACTAACTAACTTGAATGTGTGTGTGTATTCATCATTGGATATTTCAGGGAAGTCAGCACGCGGTAACGTTTGAAGTTTAAAGTTTGATTTTCCTGATTTAACGGTTAAGTGATCCTGGTTATCATCCTTGGAAATTACTATTTCAGCCCCCTCAGGTAATTTTCTTGTAATTTCATATAATAAGTGAGCGGGTGCAGTAAGACTTCCACCGTTGTCAATTTTGGCTTCAACTTCTTCTATTAGCTCAATATCAAGATCTGTTGCAATTAATTTTAAACCCAATCCTTCTGCAACTATTAGTATATTTGCTAAAATAGGTATCGTATTTCTACGTTCCACAACATTTTGAACGTGATTGAGTGCTCGAAGTAGATTGTTTTTTTGAAGTGTAACTTCCATAATTTCCGTATTTGTCAATTTGTCAATTAATACACTAATAGAATATTTAATTATTATTATTTTTACTAATATTTATTGAAATAATTGACAGAAAAAATTATTACTCTTTAAGGGAATTTTCTAAAGTAGTGATTGATTCTTTTATGCTTGGATTAGTTTCAATTAACTTTTCAATCTTGCGAACAGCATGAAGAACCGTTGTATGGTCTCTACCACCAAATTTTCTACCTATTTCCGGAAGGGATCTGGTAGTTAGAACTTTTGCTAAATACATTCCAATTTGTCTTGGATATACAATTGTTTTATGTCTTCTGGAAGAGAGAATATCTTGTTTTGTAACGTTAAAATGACCACTAATTGTTCTAAGAACATCTTCGATCATTATCTGCCTATTTTGTTCTTCACTGATTAAATCTTGAATAGATAATGCGGCTTCTTCTACAGTAATCGGTCTTTTGTTTAAACTATGTGCTGCAATAATTCTATTCATTGCTCCCTCTAATTCTCGCCCTGAGCTTTGAATTCTTCTTGCAAGAAAATCTAAGACAGATGGAGAAATTTCTATTCTTGTGTTCCCTCTCAGCGTTTGTGCCAGTTTCTTTTCTAATATACCTCTTCTTATGTCAAAATCTGTAGGTCCAATTTGAGCAACAAGACCACCTGATAGTCTAGATTTCATTCTATCATCAAGCATTTCTAATTTTGATGGAGCTGAGTCACCTGCAATAACAATTTGGTGCTTTGATGTATCTAAGGAATTAAATATGTGGCAAAATTCCTGCTGAACGGACTTTCCTTGGAGGAACTGCATATCATCGATTAATAATAGATCAACATCAGAGAATATTTTTTTAAAACTTATAGTATCTTTTGATTTTACAGCTTCAACAAATGAGCTCATAAATCTTACAGCTGACAAAAATAATATTTTTCTTTCAGGGTGCCTTGCTTTTGACTCCCATGCAATTGCATTTAAAAGATGTGTTTTTCCTGTTCCAACTGGCCCATGAATATAGAGAGGATTAAATTCTACAGGGATATTTTTCTGGGGCTGTGAGACTCTCATTGCGGCAGCTTGCGCTAAAGCGTTTGATCTTCCTACCACGAAGTTGCCGAAGGTATATCTTTTATCCAGAGGGGTACTGTTACTTCTCAGGGTGGGATTTTCATTGTTGTCATATAAACTTGATGTTGAAGAATTTTCATGAGAGGTTTCTTCATTTATAAGATCCTGATTATTACTTAATTTTTCTCCGTGAGTTCGAACCCTGAGCTCAATTTGCCTAATATCAGATATCTCTTTTTTCCATAGAGATAAAATTTTATCGTTGTAACGTGATTTGATCCAGCTTTTCAGAAATAATGTTGGAACTGTGAGAGTTAGAATTCCGTTTTCTAGACTCTGAGGTTCTAACCTAGTAAACCAACTGTTGTAAAGGTCTTCACCGAGTTGAGCACGCAATATTTTGCTAACTTTGTGCCAAGTATCATGTATATTTTGCTTTTTTGTATTGTTTACAGCTGAATCCATGGTAACCCTTCAAATTTCCACCCATTTGTGTTTGCGCGGTGATGATTTTCATTAGGGTCACCCTCAAAACCATAAGCAA
>JAYPSX010000238.1:0-2294 GCA_038133315.1 Hyphomicrobiales bacterium | reverse complement strand
TAGATGAGGATAACGAGACAATAATAGATGTTATTGCCAATGATACCATTCAAAATGTTGGTGAAATTACATTGACAACTTCAAATGCACTGAATGGCCTAGTTACTGTAATTAGTGATGCCGATACAATTGAAAGTTATGGTCACCCTGTTCTTTCTTACAAACCAGATAAAGATGTAAATGGGTTAGATGAGTTTACTTACACAGTATCTTATCAGTCAACAAGTGACACAGCTAAAGTCGACGTTGAAATCAATCCCGTAAATGATCCTCCTGTCATCAATTCTTCTAATTTATTTTATTTAACTGAAAATTCCCAATTGCCTAGTGTTGGTTATTTAAGTCCTGGAAAAGTTGAGGCAAATGATGTAGATGGCGATGAGCTTAGTTTTTCTTTTAGCCCTGCTGATAATTGTGTAAGCATTGAAAGTGGATCAGGAACAGAAATTGAAGGAGGCACCATTCATTGGGTTTGCAGCGAGAGTCCTGATTATGAAGATCCTAAAGATAATGATTTAGATTCAATTTATCAATTTACAGCTTTGGTAAGTGATGGGACTATCATAGTTGAACAAGATATTTCATTAGAAATTATTGATGAGAATCTTCCAGCGGTTGAATTAAAAGAGTTTACCCATCCCAGCTGTAATCAATATACAGGTGAATTTGGAGAAAGATCATCTCTTAACAGCGATGGCACAGTGGTGCTTTTCCATGGAATTACATACTGTAATTCAAATAGTGTACATGGTGTTTATCCTTTTGAAGAAATCAATGGTAGTTGGCGAGAGATGGAAGCAAAACAATATTCACCAAATTATGGAGGGCCAACAACAAATCGTATTGAAAGTGGTATTGAATTCTATATGTCAGACAATGGAAGAAGATTCGCTAAAAGATTGGGAGGCAATTCAACAATACTAGTTCCATACGATTATACCAAAGAGTACGCAGATGTTTTTAATTGGAATGAAACTTTTGAAAGAGGTGGTGAGGATTCAAATGTTGGCGTTTCACGTTCAGGGACTTCTCGAGGAGGTGGAGCAAAAATGAGTTCATCAGGTGAGTTTATGCTTGTGTGGATGAATGCAGGAACCAATCAACAAGGCCAACCAAGTCTTTCACGTATTAGGTTATTTAAGGTAGATATTGAAAGCAATGAGAATGGAGGATATGGAGCTTCAGAACGCCTAGATTGGGAGTTTAATGAGGATGCGTTGGGCGAAGCAGTTATTTATGATGCTGATGTAAGTGATGATGGCAACTATTTAATTATTTCGTTTCAATCAATTGGTACTGCCGGTGATGGTGGAGCTGCCTCATTTAAAGTATATGAATGGAATGGAAGTGAATATGCTCAATATGGTGAAACCTTCAATTTTTGTGATGATAGCTCTATTAATGTAAATGATGAAATATATGTTAATTTTGATGGGAGTGCTAACAGAATTCTTTTAAGCTCAAGAATGGCAAGAACAGGAAGTTTATCAAGGTGGGATGGGGCGTTTTGTGTCAAAGAAAGGACAGGTGATCAATGGAACCAAATTGGCCAAATAATTAAGGGCCATGAAATTAATGGTGACAATGGAGCATATATCTTGGCAATTAATTTTTCTCAAAATGGTAAAAGAATTTTAGCTACCTTTAGGTCAAGCGCGGATAATAGTACTGATAAAGCAATAAGAGTTTACGATTGGAGCAATTTAGGAAGTTATTGGAAGCACTCTGGGGAGGATATTATTTATAATTACCGCGATAGTGAAGGTAATCGTTCATGGGAAGTTGAGGAAACTTCACAATTATGGGGGATAAGATTAAGCTCTGATGGGTCAAGATTACTTATACCTTCCAACACTCTGCCGGCAGAAAGTAACTCTAAAATAGGAAAGTCAATTCTTTATAATTTTCCAAAAAATTAATCTCTATATCTTATAATCATCTAATGAGATTATTTATTACACTCTTAATCGCTTTATTAATTAGTTCTTGTGCTTCAGAATCAAATTTCGAAAAGTACATTTCACATGTTGAAACATTATCCTCAGATGAATTTGAGGGTCGAGCTCCAGGTACACCTGGTGGGATAAAAACAAAAAATTACATTGCTGATCATTATGCATCGCTGGGACTTAAGTCTTTTGGTGACTCATATTTATTGCCTGTAAACCTCACAGGTGTGACTCTTGATGAGAATAGTTCTAGTTTTGATTTAAGCGTCGGAGGTGAAGTTTTGGATTTAGCTTATAGAGTAGACATGGTTTATGGTACATCTCGACAAGTTGAGAGTGTCAGTT
>JAYPSX010000237.1:0-2302 GCA_038133315.1 Hyphomicrobiales bacterium | reverse complement strand
TACCACAGCCAAAAAGCTCAATCTTGATAAGAATAAGATAATTATAACAGTTGATAAACACGCCAATACCTCATCGGCATCAATACCTGTTGCAATGGGAACGGCAATTCAAGATGGCAAAATAAAAAAGGGTGATTTAGTCTTGCTTGAGGCGTTTGGAGCAGGTTTTACGTGGGGAGCTGTTCTACTTCGTTACTAAAAAAATGATTCTGAGTGTTGACTGTAGTTTCTATCTAGCTTAAAAATATTATAGGGAGATACAACAATGTCAGAAAATACATTAACCAGACTGCGTATTTGTGAGCAAATATACCAACAAATAGGATTATCCAGAAAGGACTCTCTAGATATCGTGCAGAATATTATTGAAAAGAAGTCCGATTCATTAGCTAATGGTAATGACGTGAAATTGTCATCATTTGGTAGTTTTCTTCTAAAAAGGAAAAAGGCAAGAATGGGAAGAAATCCCAAGACAAAAGCTGAAGCTCTAATTTCAGAACGTAATGTCATTGTCTTTAGACCAAGTATGCAACTAAAAAACAAGATTAACTTATCATAATGTTTGAGGGAATATGAATATCAAAAAAGATGGTGCATTTAAAACAATAAGTGAAGTTGCAACAGAACTTAATATTCAACAACATGTTCTGCGTTTTTGGGAAAAGAAGTTTAGTGTTATTAAACCAATGACTAGAGGTGGTGGTAGAAGATACTATCGTCCAGAAGATATTGTGTTGCTTAAGTCTATCCAAAATCTTTTATATTCAGAAATGTACACAATATCAGGTGTACAAAGATTATTAAAAGAAAATGGAAAAGCCTATGTCATAAATAAATACGCTGATGATATGGAAGGCGCTGTTTCTAAATCCTCTAAAAACAACGATGATATGGATAGAAATAGTTATAGAAGAGATCTATTTGATGACCAAGATTTTAAAAACTCAAAAGATCTTAATCAATTTATTTCAAATTCTATTCTTGAATTAGAAGCATTACAAAACATTCTTAGAGTGCGATAAAAAAATGAAGAGCTAATTTTTCTTTCTAATGCTTAAAATAATTGGTATTGTCCACAAGATACCAACTAGAACAAAATAAAAAACTTCCAAGAAAAGTATTTCTTGTAAGAGAATAAATACTCCAATCCTCATTGAAATTAGAATATATATAAATAAATATACTAGTAATAATATAGTAAGCGATAATTTGTGAATTCTATTCATCTCAAACTTTTTAAATTAAAAATATATTACTAATGATAACACAATTCAGAAATATAAAACGAAATATTAAAAAGGATTATGTACTAACCTGGGAAGTGTCTACTATCGTGATATTATTCGCTCTAATTGTAATTGGAGGCATTACACGTCTTACAGAGTCTGGGTTATCAATTACTGAATGGTCACCCGTTACGGGAATTTTTTTTCCGATCTCAGAAAATTCATGGAACAATGAATTTGACAAGTACAAGCTAATACCAGAGTTCATATTGATGAATCCTGATATGACCTTAAATCAATTCAAAGTTATCTATTTTTGGGAATGGTTTCATAGGTTTATTGCGAGGGTTCTAGGTTTGGTTTTTTTTATTCCCTATATTTATTTTGTCTACCAAAAGAAATTATCTCGAATAGAAAATAAATACTTTCCGTTAATATTGCTGTTAGGGATTATTCAGGCCTTTGTTGGCTGGTATATGGTAAAGAGTGGTTTATCAGAAGATGTTAACGTAAGCCAGTATAGATTGGCTATGCATCTTTCCATTGCATTTTTAATACTTGGTTCAATATTTTTACTTGCGCAGTTCAGGTATCAAAAGTTTATAGAAATTGGTGTTGTAATACCTAGAATTTATAAATTGTCATCCTATCTACTAATTGGACTGATCTTTCTTCAAATTATTTTTGGTGCTTTTATGTCAGGTCTCAGGGCTGGCAAAAGCTATAATACGTGGCCCTTATTGGATGGTGAAATAATTCCAGATGGACTTTTTGCTATGCCTACGTGGTATCTGAATTTTTTCGAGAATATATTAACAGTTCAGTTTGATCACAGAATGCTTGCCTATTTAATTATCCTATTGATCTTTATGCAGCTTAAATGGATGAGACAAGTATCAAGTGATACTGTCTATAAATCAACTCTGTATTTATTCGCATTTATTATTATACAAATAGTGATTGGTGTTCTTGCTGTCTTATACCAAGTGCCTATATATATAGGAATAATTCATCAAATTGGCGCAGTGCTGGTCTATTTCTCAGCATTACGCCAATTCTTTTTATTAAATTTATGT
>JAYPSX010000236.1:1174-2303 GCA_038133315.1 Hyphomicrobiales bacterium | reverse complement strand
GATATGGAAGTCTTCGTAGAAATACTTGAGAATGTTCGGGGAGAAGATGTTTTTATTATTCAATCAACTTCATATCCAGCAAATGATCATCTGATGGAACTACTAATCCTTATCGATGCACTAAAACGTTCATCAGCAAGGAGAATTACAGCAGTTATTCCTTATTTTGGTTATGCAAGGCAGGACAGAAGGTCATCTGGAAGAACACCAATATCAGCAAAATTAGTTGCAAATTTAATTACAAATGCAGGTGCTGATCGAGTATTAACTATCGATTTACATGCTGGTCAAATACAAGGTTTTTTTGATATCCCAACAGATAACCTATTTGCAGCACCTGTTATTGTAAATAATATAAAAGACTCATTTGATATCAATAATGTAACTGTAGTATCACCCGATGTAGGCGGGGTTGTAAGAGCAAGACTAATCGCGGAAAGAATTGGTGGAGCACCACTTGCAATAGTAGATAAAAGAAGAGATAAACCTGGACAATCTGAAGTTATGAATATTATCGGAGATGTAGACGGAAGATCATGTATCCTCGTTGATGATATTGTAGACTCCGGTGGAACACTATGTAATGCAGCGAGCAAATTACTAGAGTCAGGAGCTAATGACGTAAGTGCCTACATAACACATGGAGTACTATCTGGTGAAGCTGTAAATAAGATTGAAGCATCAGATTTAAAAAATCTTGTTATTACTGATACGATTTACAATGAAAGCATCCAGAACGGATCAAAAAAAATTAAATTAATCTCTGTTGCACAATTACTAGGTGAGGCAATTTTGAGAACCTCAAATGAAGAGTCTGTGTCTAGCCTCTTTATTTGATAAAAAGATCTTTCTTTTTATATAAAAATTATTTATAGATATACTTTATAAATGTATTCATAGATAACACAATAATAAACAAGAGTAAAAAATGTCAGAAATTGAAGAAATTATTGTTACAACCAGAGATACTAAAGGAACAGGAAGCTCTCGTGCAATTAGAAGAGCTGGTAATACTCCAGGTGTACTATACGGCGTTGGTGTTGAACCAACACACATATCAGTTGAAACTAAAGTGCTGGTCAAACATTATCAATCAGGACGTTTCTTATCAACTCTTTATGAATTGAAT
>JAYPSX010000236.1:0-1074 GCA_038133315.1 Hyphomicrobiales bacterium | reverse complement strand
GAAGTTGACCTATCAGAGGCAGATACTGGAGACTCAATTCATATATCTGCAGTTACGTTACCTAAAGATGTGACACCTACAATAACTGACAGAGACTTTACGATTGCAACTATTGCTGCACCTGCTGGAATGACAGAAGAATCTGAAGAAACATCTGAAGCCGAAGCAGAAACTGATTCAACAGATACAAATAACGAAGAATAATAACGTAAAAAATTCTTATGTACCTTATTGTTGGTCTGGGAAATCCTGGAAAAAAGTATGAGCAAACTCGCCATAATATTGGATTTATGGCTGTTGATGCAATTTTGAATTCATACGTTAGTAACGACAAGCCAAAAAAAAAATTTAATTCCATTATCCATGAATTACAATTGGAAAACAAAAAAGTAATTATTGCAAAGCCAGAAACATTCATGAATAATTCTGGGGATGCTATAATTCAAATTGTAAATTATTTTAAAATCAAAACAGAAGATATATTAATTCTTCATGACGAATTAGATCTTCCATTTGGCTCAATTCGTCTCAAAGTGGGCGGTGGTATTGCTGGTCATAATGGTCTAAAATCTATTCTCAGTCATTTAGATAACACCTTCTTAAGACTTAGACTAGGGATTGATCACCCAGGAGATAGAAGACTTGTTAGCAATTATGTACTTGGAAATTTTAGTAATTCTGAAATGGATAACTTGAACTCGCTATTTGATTATATATCAACGAACATCATTAATATAATTTCTGAAAAAGAGAAATTTCAAATTAATTATAAAGATATAGATAATCGTAAAAACAAACCCTCTCATAGGGAGATTAAAACAAATAGTCCACTAACAAAAATTTTAAATATTTTTAAATAGGAGTTATGTAATGGGTTTCAAATGTGGAATTGTCGGCTTACCAAATGTTGGAAAATCAACACTATTTAATGCACTCACGCAAACAGCAAATGCAGAAGCAAGCAATTACCCATTTTGTACAATTGAACCAAATATAGGTGAAGTTGGAGTGCCTGATATAAGATTAATAAAACTTGGTGATATTTCAAAATCAGTAAATGTTATACCAACAAGA
>JAYPSX010000235.1:1029-2304 GCA_038133315.1 Hyphomicrobiales bacterium | reverse complement strand
GCCCATAATGAAAAGCCAAAACAAAGGACACACAAACTGAAGCATCAGTTTCCTAAACAAATTATCAATTGCAAGAGCTGTTATTTCACTTTCATTTAAATCTGAGCAATCAAGTGATAATATGCTTCCTAGACTCTCTTTGGCTTGATCAATTTCATCGTCCATAAAATTATTATAGACAGACTTAATTTCATTAAATGAAGATTTTATATTTATAAAGAGTGATACAAAAAAACCTATTAAAATATTCCCAATAAAATTACCAAATAGGATTTTTTCTAATATTATTGCAAGAAACCATAAAATTATGATAGCCATCAACGTTATCATGGTGCCGTTGAACACTTTTGTATTATCAGAGAATTCATCTCTGTTAAATTCGCGATCTATGAAATCAATAAATCTTCCAAAAACTATGAATGGAAAATTTAATTTTTGAGAAAAATTCTTCTTCTCGCCCCATATGAGGTCTCCAATAATAGCAGCAAAAAGTACGACTATGAAATCCATATTATTCCTAGACCTTTGATATCTATATAAATTTTCTCATAATTAATATTTTATTGGTAGCCTAAACTTTAACACTATGAGATTTATTATTGTGTATTTGAATAGCAGACACAATTAGAGGTATTGCTAATGCAGCAGCGCATCCGTTAGTTTCCAAAAGCTCAAGATCTAATAATGGCTTTTTATTCATAATCGATAATAATTTACGATGTGAAGAATTATGGGATTGGTGGGCTGCATAACAGTGATCTATTGTATGAGGAGATATAGTGAATAAAAGTGCCGCAGCAGTATATGCTGAAATTCCATCTAATATAACTGGAACTCTCTCAAAACGAGCAGAAATTATAGCTCCTACCATTGCTGCAAAGTCTCGTCCACCCAAATTTCGAAGTATTTCTAGTGGTTGTCTCTCTTTGTGTAAATTAAGCGCAGCATTTATAATTTTGACTTGATTTTCTCTAATTGTAATATCTGCATTAGGATCTAACCAACCCTCAATGTCTCCGCCAAATAATGCGCAACACATTGCAAGTGCTATAGTATCATTACCTATTCCTGCTTCACCAAGGCATAATAAATCTGGGTTAGATGAGATTGCCTCACGACCATAAAGTATGGTGGTAATACAGTCGTTAATTTACATTTCAGGCTTTCTTGTAAAATACACTGTTGGTAATTAAAAAGCTAAATAAAAAAAAAGTAAACCAAAATTATGAATCTAAAAAAAATTTCATCTATGGAGAACTATCATCATCAATAATC
>JAYPSX010000235.1:0-1019 GCA_038133315.1 Hyphomicrobiales bacterium | reverse complement strand
CGTTAATTTCCATTGCGGGCTTTCTTGTAATATCTTCTGTTGGCAATTCCATAGCTAAGTCAAAAACCTGTAAGCCAATATTATGAAGCTTACACAATTGATTTAATGAAGAGCTCTCTGATTTAAAACCACTGACCAATGAGTCTTGATTTGATTTTGGGTACTCTGAAATATCATAATTATCTGATATTCCATGGTTAGAAATAAAAATTGACATAACTATATTATCAGCTCTCGGTGGGTAGGATCCCTGCCATCCCGACAACCATTCCGCCAATTCTTCTAAAACACCAGATTGTCTAATTTTTGATTTCTTTTCAGCTTTTCTCACTAATGAAACTGCTTCATGATCAATATTTGGGACACCTTTTATAAATTCAACCAACTCTTTAAAAGTTGGGATTGTATTTGTTGTCATTGTCATGCTTCAAGATACTGTTTATGCAGTGAGGTAATAAATTTGAATGCACTAAAATCGCTATTTCTATATTTATCCAGACCTCGTCTCCAATTTTTTGCGTTTGGTTTGTTATTAAACAGACTCAGAAGTGGTTTTATTATTTGAGATTTTGATACACCAAGTTGCGTTTGTTTATCTGCATAATCACTGTAAATATCAATAATATCACTTATGGAATTTATATTATCTTCACCAAATATGATTGGATCTAAATCGTAAAAGAAAAGAGGATCACTAATTACCTTTCTACCCAACATAACACCATCAACATAATTTAAGTGATTTTCAATATCAGTGTATGAATTTATCTCACCATTAATTATGATCGGAATATTAGGAGTATGATTTTTTATATTGTAGACCTTTTCATAATCTATTTCTGGTAATGTTCTATTTTCTTTTGGACTTATACCGTTTAACCAAGCTTTTCTTGCATGAATAATAACTAGGTCAACTCCGGCATCAACAATTGAGCTTATAAATATAGGAAGTTCTTTATCAATGTCTTGATCATCAACGCCTAAACGACACTTCACAGTAACAGGTATCTTAACCTTAT
>JAYPSX010000234.1:0-2305 GCA_038133315.1 Hyphomicrobiales bacterium | reverse complement strand
ACCTTTCTATTTTGAGTACTCATTTTTTATATTCCAATGTAAAAAAAATTATCTATTATAATTAGAATATAATAATATTTATATTTTGATAGTATGTAATTTATTAATTAAATACAAAATTTCATTATGAATAATAACCCTTATACTCTTCCTAAATTACCTAAGCCACTAGGAATTTATTCCCCCTTCAGGAAGGCAAACAATCAGGTTTATATTTCTGGTCAACTACCAATTTCAGAAGGAAAAATCGTAGCAGATATAAAAGAAACCAATGACTTTATTTTTTCTGCTGAAAAACAACTTGAAGTGGCCACACTCAATCTTATCGCACAAGCTGCTTCAGCGGCAAACTCAGAAATAAAGAACATAAAATCTTGTATAAGAATAAATATATACATAGTATGTCCAAATAACTTCACAGATCATTCCTCATTAGCAAATACATCATCCGGAATCCTTAATAACTTTTTTCCTGGGGCTGATGGGCATGCTCGTACAACAATTGGTGTACACAGTCTTCCATTGGGGTCTTTGGTTGAAGTAGATGGTATATTCGAAATAATTTAATCTTATGCTAGAAGTTTGCAATTCTATTAACAACATTCCAAAAGATCAATTTCTAAAATTGGAAAATGACAACCCATTTTTGAGTTATGATTTTTTATGGTCTCTAGAAAATTCAGATTGTATAAACGAAAATGTAGGATGGATAACAAACCATATAATTCATCGAGATGAGGAAGGTAATTTGGATACGTTTACACCAACATATCTAAAATACAATTCATTTGGTGAATTTATTTTTGATCATGCTTGGGCAGATTTTTACAATAAAATTAATGTCCAGTATTACCCAAAGTTATTAGTTGGGATTCCATTTACACCTGTAAGATCATCTAAATTTCTTGTAAAAAAAAATGAGACTGCAAAGAAACTAAATGTTGTGAGAGATATAAAAAAAATTCTTGAATCAAACAATATTTCTAGCGCTCACATAAATTTTATTATGGGTGATGATATAAAAATATTACATGGAGAGAATTTTATTAGACGTAAAAGCAAACAATTTATATGGGAAAATAATAATTTCATAAGTTTTAATGAATTTTTAGATTGCCTAACATCCAGAAAACGAAAGATGATAAAAAAAGAAAGGCAATATATCAATGAAGAAGGAATAGCAATTGAATGTCTTGAAGGAAAAGAGATCACCTTCGATTTAATAGAGTTATTTTATAAATTTTATCTAGATACAAATTATAGAAAATGGGGAAATGTTTATTTAAATTTTGATTTTTTCAAAAATATCATTACGAGAATGCCTTCGAATATACTACTAGTTGTTGCTAGGAAGAATAATGAAATTATAGCGACTTCTCTACACATAAAGAGCGATAAGGTATTATATGGAAGGTATTGGGGTGCAAACAACTTTTACAAATATTTGCATTATGAATTATGCTACTATCAAGCTATTGAATATGCCATCAAAAATAAATTGAACTTTGTTGAAGCTGGTGCTGGTGGAGCTCATAAAATATCACGTGGCTATTCTCCTACCTACACTTATTCAGCTCATTACTTTGCAAACGAAAAAATACATTCATTAATTTCTGATTATGTTGATCGAGAAGGTGATTATATAGATGAAGAGATTGATTATTTATCAAAATTCAAACCATTTAAATCCACGGAGTAAATATTATGGAAGCATACAATAAAGATAATATATTCGCTAAAATTATAAACAATGAGATTCCTTCAATAAAAATTTTAGATGAAGAAAATTATTTAGTGATTATGGATGCATTTCCAGAAAAACCAGGACATGTACTCATTATCCCAAAGAATGAATCCAGAAATATTTTTGACATTGAATCTATAGATCTTGAAGGAATAATGGTTCTAGCTCAAAAAGTTGCGATTGCTCAAAAAAAAGCGTTTGGTTCATCGGGAGTTAAGATGATTCAAAACTCTGAGGCAAGCGCAGGACAAGTAGTATTTCATACTCATATACACCTTATACCTTATTTTAATGATGCTGACGCTATGCCTGCAAGCCTAAACACTTTAGAAAAACAAGCTGACGCAATCAAAAGAGCTTTAATGTAATAAAATTTTTTCTTTATTTGTTTTATTTTTCTTGTTCGGTATTTTCTTCTTATTTACCAAAATGGTGAGTTCATCTATGTTATTATCGACATCAATGGTTATCTCACCGCCCTTTTTTAAACCTCCAAATAGTAATTCGTCAGCAAGCGGCTTTTTGATTTTTTCATCAATAACACGCTGAAGTGGTCTAGCG
>JAYPSX010000233.1:0-2309 GCA_038133315.1 Hyphomicrobiales bacterium | reverse complement strand
ATCTGGCAATTAAGAAGCTAACAACGGATATTGAAAAAAAATTCAAAGATTATGCTAGTAAATTAGAATGTTTGTCACCATCAATTGAACCACGTGCAACGGAACATATATCTGAAATGATTGAGATCATAGAAGGTCTCATTGATAAGAAATCAGCTTATGTAGCGGATGGGCATGTAATATTTGACATAAATAAATATGACAAATACGGCAGCTTATCCAATAAATCTCAGAAAGATTTAATGGCTGGCGCAAGGATAGAGGTTGCAACCTACAAAAACAACCCACTTGATTTTGTATTGTGGAAACCAAGTCAGCCAAATGAGCCCTACTGGGATAGTCCATGGGGAAAAGGCAGACCTGGTTGGCATATTGAGTGTTCAGCAATGTCATCAAAATATCTGGGGCAAGAATTTGATATTCATGGAGGTGGAATTGATCTGATATTTCCTCATCATGAAAATGAGGTTGCTCAATCATGTTCGTATCATTCCAATGAACATATGGCCAAATATTTTGTCCATAATGGAACATTAAATATTGAAGGAAAAAAGATGTCAAAATCACTCGGAAATGTGGTTTCATTGAACGATATGTTGGATACATACCATGGTGCAATCCTAAGATTTACTATGATAAGAACACACTACAGACAACCGATTGATTGGACAAAGAGTAGTTTAGAGGAATCCAAGAATATTTTGAAGAAATGGGTATCTATATCAAAAAAAGATAAGCTAAGGACTAAAGAAGTACCATCAGAATTTTATGAAACCCTTTTGGATGATATAAATACACCTCAAGCAATAACAAAAATGCACGGTTATTTTTCAAACAAAGAATACGACAAACTCTTTGGAGCATTAGATTTTTTGGGAATTAATATTGAAGATTTAAGTCGTTCAATGGCATCAGAGCAAAATAGTAAAAAAGATGCAATCGACGAAACGGAAGTAAACAAACTCATCGAAGAGAGGAATACCGCAAGAAAGGCAAAGGATTATAAAAAATCCGATGAAATTAGGAATAAACTTGAATTAATGGGAATAAAGCTTCAAGATGATGGAGATAAGTCCACCTGGGGATATATTAATGAGTAAAGAAAAAATATATATATTTGATACGACTCTAAGAGACGGCAACCAAACGCCGGGTGTAGATTTCACTTTGGATGATAAAAACAGAATATCTAAAATTCTTGACGACTTGGGAATAGATTATGTTGAAGGTGGATATCCGGGAGCAAATCCAGCAGATACAGATTTTTTTAATTCACCGCCAAAATTCAAAAATTCAAAATTTGTTTCATTTGGAATGACAAAAAGACCGGGTCGTTCAGCTTCAAATGATCCTGGGTTTAATGAGTTATTATCGTATAAAACGGACGCTATTTGTTATGTTGCAAAATCATGGGACTTTCATGTAAGAAAAGCGCTCGGTTGTACACTGGAAGAAAATATTTTATCAATTAAAGAGTCAGTAAAAGCTGCTTGTAAATCACATGGCGAAGTTATGGTTGATTGTGAACATTTTTTTGATGGTTACAAGAATAACAGAGAATACGCTGCAGAATGCGTAAAGGCAGCTTATGATTCAGGAGCAAGATGGGTTGTTTTATGTGATACAAATGGTGGCACATTACCTGATGAAGTATCTGAAATTGTCACTCAAATATGCAATGTAATACCTGGTAAGAACTTAGGTATACACGCTCATAATGATACGGGAAATGCGGTAGCTAACAGTCTTGCAGCAATTCAATCCGGTGCGCGTCAAGTGCAAGGCACTCTAAACGGTATTGGAGAGAGATGTGGTAATGCTGATTTGATCACAATCATTCCGACCCTTCTTCTAAAAGAGAGATTTAATAATAGTTTTGAAATATCAGTCACAAATAAAGCCCTAAAAAATATTAGAAAAACAAGTCTAATCATAGATGATATCTTAAATAGAGCACCTGATAAACAATCGCCCTATGTTGGTGAAAGCGCCTTTGCAACGAAAGCCGGTATTCACGCATCTGCAATAATTAAAGATCCTAAAACCTATGAGCATATAGAACCTGAGTCCGTCGGTAATGAGAGAAAGTTATTAATATCCGATCAGGGTGGAAAATCGAACGTTATCTCTGCATTGAAGAAAATGGGGATAAACATACCAAAAGACGATCAAAGAATTACTGAATTGTTGGAGATTGTTAAAGAGAGGGAGTCAAGAGGTTACACTTATGAAAGCGCACAGGCATCTTTTGAACTATTGGCTCGTGAAATATTTGGTAACTTAAAGGAATTTTTCAATGTTGAAAGTTT
>JAYPSX010000232.1:0-2313 GCA_038133315.1 Hyphomicrobiales bacterium | reverse complement strand
AGCACATTCTTTTAGCAAGACAAGTTGGCGTTCCTGCTCTTGTTGTATATTTAAATAAAGTTGACCAAGTTGATGATGCAGAGCTTCTTGATTTAGTTGAGATGGAAGTTAGAGAACTGCTTAGTTCATATGAATTCCCAGGTGACGATATTCCTATAGTTAAAGGATCTGCATTAGCAGCGCTTGAAGGAAGAGACGATGAAATTGGTAAAAATTCAATTATGGAACTAATGGCTGCTGTTGATTCATATATTCCTCAACCAGATAGACCAAAAGATCAACCTTTCCTAATGCCGATCGAAGATGTATTCTCTATATCCGGTCGTGGTACTGTTGTAACTGGTAGGGTTGAAAGAGGTGTTATAAACGTCGGTGAAGAAATCGAAATTGTTGGTATCAAAGACACTGCTAAAACAACTTGTACAGGTGTTGAAATGTTCAGAAAACTTCTGGATCAAGGTGAAGCAGGTGATAACGTTGGTATACTTCTCAGAGGTACAAAGAGAGAAGAAGTTGAAAGAGGGCAAGTTCTTTCAAAGCCTGGTTCAATCACACCTCACGCTAAATTTAAAGCAAACGCTTATATCCTAACAAAAGATGAAGGTGGCAGACATACACCATTCTTCACAAATTATAGACCACAATTTTACTTCCGAACAACTGATGTGACTGGTATTGTTAAATTGCCGCAAGGTACTGAAATGGTAATGCCAGGTGACAACATTGAAGTAGATGTTGAATTAATAACACCTATAGCAATGGAAGAAAACCTCAGATTTGCTATTCGAGAAGGTGGTAGAACTGTTGGTGCAGGCGTTGTATCAAAAATTACTGAATAATTGATGGGCCATTTCACGGCCCATAATTATTTAATAGGAGTGTAGCTCAATTGGCAGAGCGTCGGTCTCCAAAACCGAAGGTTGGGGGTTCGACTCCCTCCACTCCTGCCATAAATGGGATTTAATATTTTTAACATGATAAAATTTAGACCAATACATTACGTTCAAGAGATTAAAAATGAAGTCAGGAAAGTTGTTTGGCCAACAAAACGCGAAACTACAGTCACTTCAATAATGGTTTTAATATTTGTTTTCGTTGCGGCAATATTCTTTTTGATCGCCGATCAGATACTAAGTTGGTTTGTTGGCTTAATTCTTGGCATTGGAGGCTAATAATGGCACATAATTGGTATATCGTTCATGCATACTCCAACTTTGAAAAACAAGTTGCCAATTCTATTAGAGAGCAATCCGTGCAAAGAGGAATGGAAGATAAATTTAGTGAAATTTTGGTACCAACAGAAGAAGTGACTCAGGTACGTAAAGGACGAAAAGTCCAATCAGAAAGAAAGTTTTTTCCAGGTTACGTGCTGGTGAAAATGGAAATGACCGATGATTCCTACCACCTCGTAAAAAAGACTAACAAGGTAGCTGGATTTCTTGGTTCTCAAAACAAACCAATTCCTATTTCAGCAGAGGAAGTGGAAAGAATTATGACTCAAGTTCAGGAAGGTGTTGACGGTCCTGTGTCATCAATCACTTTTGAAATCGGAGAGCAGGTAAGGGTTGCTGATGGTCCATTTGCATCATTTAGCGGTATGGTAGAAGAAGTGGATTTGGAGCGCTCAAGGTTAAAAGTAGCTGTATCAATTTTTGGAAGGGCAACACCAGTTGAATTGGAGTATAATCAAGTAGAAAAATTATAATTATTTTGATTTATTTTCCGAATTATGTAATGTGTATTTTATAAGAAACAGGATTTATTATGGCAAAACAAATAACAGGATATCTTAAACTTCATGTTCCAGCCGGTAAAGCTGCTCCGGCTCCACCGATTGGTCCAGCGTTGGGGCAACGAGGACTTAATATTATGGAATTTTGTAAGGCTTTTAATGCTAAAACCCAAGATCTTGAGCCTATGATGCCAATACCAACTACTATAACTATATATCAAGATAAATCTTTCACTTTTACAACACAGACTCCACCGGCTTCTTATCTACTAAAAAAAGCTGCAAATTTGCCAAAGGGTAGTTCAACACCTGGGCGTGAAGCAGCTGGAACTGTTACTAAACAGCAAATAAATGAGATCGCTGAACAAAAAATGAATGATTTAAATGCAAACTCCATTGAGCAAGCGGCTAAGATCATAGAAGGTTCAGCAAGGTCTATGGGTTTTAAAGTTGCGGAATAGAGGGAAAAATGAGTAAAACTGGAAAAAGATATAATGAAATTGCGCTAACCAGAGATAGTCAATCAACTTATGATGTTGATCAAGCTATTAAACTAGTTAAAGCTAATGCAAAATCTAAAT
>JAYPSX010000231.1:0-2318 GCA_038133315.1 Hyphomicrobiales bacterium | reverse complement strand
AATTTTGTCAGGAATTGGCAAATAAACTTAAAAAAGAATATCGAGTAAAAATATTACAAGAGGAAATAACCAGCTTAAAGGATATTGAGAATTCAATTGTAGTTTGTTCAGGAACTGGAAGTAAGAGACTCGCAAAGACTGTGGGGGATCAATTACCAATATATCCAGTCAAAGGTTATAGTATTACAATAAAAAACCCTCAAAATGCACCATGGGTAAGTTTATTAGATGATGAAGCTAAGATCGTGGCTTCAAGATTAGGTCAAGATAGACTTAGAGTAGCTGGTACAGCAGAATTTAATGGTTACAATATGGATATTCCTGATGAAAGGATAAGACCATTGATTGACTGGGTTCAGAATAACTCCCCAAATACAAACATATCAGATATTGAAACTTGGACAGGATTACGTCCAATGACCCCTAATATGATGCCAATTTTAAGAAAAAGTAAAAAGTATAATCATATTTGGTATCACACAGGACACGGTCATCTTGGATGGACACTTTCAGCTTATACTGCAAAAACTATTTCAGAAAAAATTATTAAAGATATCGTTTGATATTTGAAATTTTAACTCTCATAATTCTTAATCAAAAGTTAGTTTCTGTTCGACTAATAATTCATTTTTTTATTTTAATTTGTGTTACACCAAATATAATATAGTAAATGGTATAAAAATGCTTAATGAAAATCATCTAATAGAGTGTATAACAAAGTATAATCCATTAACGAACAAAGAGCTTATTAATAGGGCTTTTGTTATTGCAGATATTGCACATCAAAATCAAAAACGCAGATCTGGAGACCCATATATCTCTCATCCTTTAGAAGTGGCTAAAATATTGACTGAATATAGGTTGGATGACTCTACAATCATAACAGCGTTGCTGCATGATACGGTTGAAGATACCAGGCTAACTCTGGGGTCTATTAAAAAAGAATTTGGTGATGAAATAGCCAATCTCGTGGATGGACTAACAAAAATTGGGAAACTTGATTTATTTACGAAAGAAGCTGAGCAGGCAGAAAATTTTAGAAAATTGATTTTGGCAATGTCTAGTGATGTACGCGTTTTAATCGTAAAATTAGCTGACCGACTTCATAATATGAGAACAATTAATTTCCTTCCATCTCAAAAACAACAAATTATTGCCAAGGAAACTATTGAGATTTATGCGCCGTTATCCGGAAGATTGGGTATACAAGCATTAAAAGAAGAGCTTGAAGAACTAGCATTTGATGTGTTAAACCCAAAGGCTCGTAAAATTATATTAGAAAAACTTAAATCAATAAGCTCAGACTCAAATGAATTAATAGATAGTATAAAGTTTGTCTTAACTGAAGAATTGGCTAAACATAATATTAAATTTCTTGTCGATGGCAGGGAAAAAAAACCATTTTCTATTTGGCAAAAAATGAATAGGAAATCTATCTCTTTAGAGCAATTATCAGATATTTATGGATTCAGAATCATAGTGGATACAATAGATGATTGTTATAAAATTGTCGGTATAGTTCATCAAAAATGGAGCGCTATCCCTGGAAGATTTAAAGATTATATATCAACTCCCAAAATTAATGACTATCAATCAATTCATACAACTATCCTTGGCCCAAACAATAATAGAATAGAATTACAAATAAGAACTGACAAGATGCATGATATTGCAGAACGTGGAGTTGCAGCCCACAGAGACTATAAAGATCAAAATATCGAAAGAGAAAAACAAAAATATCCATGGTTAGATGATCTATTAGAAATGCTAAATCAAGGTGAAAGCTCTGAAGATTTCTTTGAAAGTACTAAACTTGAATTATTTCAGGATCAGGTTTTTTGTTTTACTCCAAAGGGCAGAATAATTGCATTACCATTAGGAGCAACACCAATTGATTTTGCCTTTGAAGTTCATACAGATATCGGAATGAAATGCATAGGTTGTAGGGTAAATGGTGTTAATTCACCTCTTTATGCTGAGTTGGTGAATGGAGATGAAATTGAAATTATCACTGATGAAAAATCATTGCCACCTATGGCATGGGAAAAGATTGCTGTAACCGGTAAAGCAAAACTTGCGATAAGAAGAATTAACAAAGAAAAGATAAAGAATCAATATGCAGAGCTTGGTAAACAGATACTAGACAAAATTTTAAAAAACTCAACATCAGCTCAAAAGATTCCTAACATGAAGGATTTTTGTAATAAATTTGGATTAAAATCATCAGATGATCTTTATAGTAAAATTGGTAGAGGTGAAATTACTCCAGAGCTTATAAGAAAAGCCTTTGTAAAAATGGATATAATTAAAAAGTCCGA
>JAYPSX010000230.1:0-2329 GCA_038133315.1 Hyphomicrobiales bacterium | reverse complement strand
GCGCATTCATCTACATCAATATCCTCTGGACTCGGTATGAGTATTGCACGAGATATTCAGAAAGAAGATTATAATATAATTTCTGTCATTGGTGATGGTGCCATGAGTGCTGGTATGGCATTTGAAGCTCTTAATAATGCTGGAGCAATGAAAAATAAATTAATTGTTATCCTTAATGATAATGATATGTCAATTGCACAACCTGTAGGAGCGATGAGTGCTTATCTAGCCAAATTAATTTCAGGAGGATTTTATCGAGGTTTTAGAAATTATGCGAAAAGAATAATAAGGCATCTTCCAAATTCAATGAAGAAAATCTTACAAAAGGTTGAAGGTCATGGAAGGAGTTTCTTTACGGGAGGAACGCTATTTGAAGAGCTCGGATTTTACTATGTAGGACCAATAGATGGTCATAATTTCAATCATCTACTGCCAATATTAAAGAATGTTAAATCACACAATGATGGTCCAATTCTTGTTCATGTTGTAACCAAAAAGGGCAAGGGATACCCCCCTGCTGAGAATTCAGCAGATAAATATCATGGCGTAACAAAATTTGATGTAGATACAGGTTTACAAGAGAAAAAACTATCAAATATTCCAACTTATACAAAGATCTTTTCAGATCAATTGATACATGAAGCATCCCTAGATGATAAAATTATTGCGATTACTGCTGCAATGCCATCTGGTACAGGTCTCGACGCATTTCAAAATAAATTTCCTGATAGATATATTGATGTAGGGATTGCAGAACAACATGCAGTAACATTTGCTGCGGGTCTGGCGATTGATAAATTTAAGCCATTTTGTGCAATTTATTCAACATTTCTCCAAAGGGCATATGATCAAATTATTCACGATGTTGGGATTCAAAGATTACCAGTTAGATTTGCTATAGACAGAGCAGGGTTAGTTGGTGAGGATGGAGCAACTCATGCTGGAACATTTGATATAATGTATCTTTCTTCTATTCCTAATTTTGTAGTAATGGCACCGTCAGATGAATTGGAATTGGCAAAGATGGTTAAAACTGCAGTTGACTATAATGATGGACCCATTGCCTTTCGTTATCCTCGAGGGAGTGGTACAGGTATCGAATTTCCCACTAAAATTGATAAGATTCCAATTGGAAAAGGTCGAATAGTAGTCAAAGGTAATGAAGTATTGATTATATCATTTGGCTCGATATTAAAAGAGTGTATGGCAGCTGTTGAAAGCCTAAATACATTAAATATTCAGCCAACAGTAATTGACGCTCGATTTGCAAAACCACTGGACATTGATTTACTGAAAAATAATATTAAATCTCACAAATATATCTTAACTGTTGAGGAAGGCTCAATAGGTGGTTTTTCAGCTCAAGTAACAAAACTTATTCAAGATTTGGGCCTCTATAAAAATCTGGTTTATAAAAATTTGATGATGCCAGATAAATTTATCGATCATGATACACAGGCCAACCAATTAGTGAAAGCTGGGCTTGACTCATCTAATATAGTAAAAAATGTTCAAGAAATGATAGATGACAACTAGTCAGTCAAACCAAAGATTGGATATTTGGTTGGTTGAAAATAAATTTTTCAAATCAAGAAATTCTGCGGCAAATGCAATACAAGCTGGTGGTATCATCTTAAATGGTAAGATTGAAAAAAAAATTAGTAAGAAAATTACTACAGGAGATAAAGTTGAAATAAAAAAAGACCACAAAGTATATGTATCAAGATCTGCTAGCAAATTAAAATATCTCCTAGAAAAGACTAATAAAAATATATCAGATTATGTCTGTTTAGACCTTGGAGCGTCTACGGGAGGATTTACTCAGGTACTTCTGGAATTTGGTGTTGGGAAGGTCTATGCTGTTGATGTTGGATTTAATCAATTAGACCCTTCTATAAAAGAAGACTCCAAAGTAATAAATATGGAAAAAGTAGATGTTAGAGATTTAGACAAAGATCTTATATCATCCGTTGATTTAATAAGTGTAGATCTTAGCTTTATTAGTTTAGATAAAGCACTGAATGAGGTTTTTACAAATGCAAGAATAGGAACTTCTTTTTATATTCTATTCAAACCACAATTTGAAGTTGGTATTAATGAAGTTAATAAGAAAGGAGTTGTAAAAAATAGTTCACTTGCATGGAATTCGATAAATAAATTCCTATCATTACTTAAATTAAGGAATTTCTCAGAAATAAAATTATTTAAATCACCTATTTTAGGAAAAGACGGAAATGAGGAATGGTTGATCTTCGCAGAAAAAGAATAAATTAATTTATCCTATTTGACCTCTATTTCTTAGGTAATGATCTGCAAGTACGAGTGCCAT
>JAYPSX010000229.1:1258-2345 GCA_038133315.1 Hyphomicrobiales bacterium | reverse complement strand
AAATCTTTGATTATTTCTTTATATTTAGCTTCGTTTTTCAACTTTAAATAATCTAGCTGTTTACGTCTCTGACTAACTAGTTTGAGAAGCCCAGTTCTTGAATGATTATCTTTCTTATGAGTTTTAAAATGTTCAGTTAGATTAACAATACGTTCAGTTAGTATTGCTATTTGCACTTCAGGTGAACCAGTATCACCATCAATTCTTGCATATTTAGTTATTAGATCTTTTTTTGTTTCTTTTGTAATCGACATCATATTCTCCTATATTGTGTTTAAATCTATTGCAAATTAAAAACTTTTTGTGGTTGAATTTGTCCATTAGCATATTTGCAGATAGCTACAATATTTCCTTCACAAGTAGCATAGACTTCACCAGAAAAAGGGTGTTCACTATCAATATATTGGCTGATAGACATACCATTTTTTAATTTACTGGCATTATGGTTGTTGACTTTAACTGCCAGGATGTCGTCCAGCACAGTCTCAATTGGTTCAACAACCTTAATGAGGTTATCTATATCATGGTTTTGTTGTGCAAGTCCATCAATAGATAAAATATTTTGTAAGTTGAAAGGTCCATAGTTAGTTCTCTCTATTTTTGTCACATGGCAACAGCAATTGAGAGATGTGCCCATATCTTTTGAAATTGATCTAATGTATGTACCTGTTCCACATCGAACTTTAAATGAGAATTCAGTTTTGGATATTTGTTCGATTAATTCAAATTTATCAATATAGATGATTTTTGATTTTTTTTTCATATCAGGTTTACTTCCCGCTCTTGCCAGAGCATAAGCACGAACGCCATTAATTTTTTTTGCAGAGTATATTGGTGGAACCTGATTTATGTAACCAGTATAAGAGAGAACGAATTTAGTAATATCATTGATATCTGGGATATTATTTGATTTTTCAATTATTTTACCCATTGAGTCATCAGTTTCAGTTGATATACCAAATTTGATATTAAATTTGTATGTCTTATTTTTTTTATGAATATAGGGGACTGTCTTTGTCGCCTCACCTATTGCGATAGGTAGCACACCTGTTGCCATTGGGTCGAGTGTTCCAGCATGACCAATCTT
>JAYPSX010000229.1:0-1158 GCA_038133315.1 Hyphomicrobiales bacterium | reverse complement strand
ATATATTTAGAGTTTCTGTTTAGTGCTGTTACAATTTCTTCTGTATTATTACCCCCAAGAGGCATTACATATGCCGTTGCTTGTTTTAAATCTGGGCTTAATGTGACTTGTGTGATTGTAATTGATGTATTTATAAGATCAGGATCATGAATGCTATCTTTGTAGAAAAATTCTACGAGGGATTTTTTTACTAACTCTCCCACTTTAAGTTGCCTTTGGCTATAAATATTCTTTTGTATTTTGCTCTTTAGCATTTCAAAGTGATCTTTCTATTGTCTCAACCTCATAACATTCTATGATATCACCTGATTTAAGGTCTTGATAATTTTGGAATGCAATACCACACTCTTGACTTACCTGGACCTCTTTTACTTCTTCTTGGAATCTTTTTAATGTGGAGAGTTTGCCTTCATGAATTACTATGTTGTCACGAATGAGCCGCAAATTTTCTTTGTTTTTAACTACTCCATCAGTGACAATACATCCAGCAACCTTCCCAACTTTTGATATATAGAAAACCTCCTTTACTTCAGCATTACCAATTACTTTTTCATTAATTGTAGGGTCTAAGAGCCCTGATAGAGCTAACTTGATATCATCTATAATATTGTAGATGATTGAATACTGCCTAATTTCTATTGCATCTTTTTGTGCTTGTTGTTTAGCATTGGAATTTGGTCTTACATTAAATGCAATCAATAATGCATTTGAGGCAGCTGCTAGCGTAACGTCGGTTTCTGATACTGCACCGACAGCCGTATGAACTAATCTAACAGTTACTTCATCTGATCCAAGTTCGTTCAATGCTGAACTAATAGCTTCAATGGAACCTTGAGTATCACCCTTAATTAAAATGGGTAATTCTTTTAGATTTTTTTCTTTTATTTGGCCCATCATATTTTCTAAAGTCAGCTTTTTTACCATTCCAAAAGAGAAATTTTTTGTTTTTCTTTGTCTGTATTCTGTAATTTCGCGCGCTCTTGACTCACTATTAACAACAGTAAATTTATCACCTGCTTCCGGAACGCTATTTAATCCACGGATTTCTGCTGGGACTGAAGGGAGTGCTTTTAATATTGGTTGACCATTATCATCTGATAGAGCTCTCACTTTCCCCCAAGTGGCTCCTAGTACGACAATATCTCCAATATTTAGTGT
>JAYPSX010000228.1:0-2347 GCA_038133315.1 Hyphomicrobiales bacterium | reverse complement strand
TACTTTTTCTCATTAACCAAATGTCTGTTGTATCATTCATTCTAATTGCTGGAGTGACAGGCGAATTTTGAAATAGTTTGCTATTAATTAAATCCTCACCTACTGAGGCAGACATAAGCATGATGTCGACTAATTTAGATTTAGTCATAGCAATCATAGCATTCTTATAGTCTCTAAGTTTTTTATGAGAATTTAGGATTTTACCATTTTTATCACGATCAGGGCCTGGGGTTAATATGCCCATGGCTAAGTCGCCATCTTTGGCATCAGCAATTATAAAATCACTTGGTTTAAATTTTTGTTTTTTTATTTGATCTAATTTTTTTAATAATGATTTACTCATTTTAAATGTTTTCTCTCCACGGATTTAATATTCTAAATTAGAAAATAATTATTTTGATAGTATAATAGACGCATGTATTTAGGCCTAGATCTTGGTACTTCATCGTTAAAATGTATGCTAATAGACGATAATCAACAGATTATTCAAACAGTATCTTCTGAGATTGAACTATCAAATCCTAAAAGTGGATGGTCAGAACAGGATCCTCTTCATTGGGTAAGTGCTCTTGATGTCTGTTTTAGACAACTATCTAAAGTCTTTAAATTAAATGATATTCAGGCCATCTCGTTTTCAGGGCAAATGCACGGTGCTACATGTTTAGATGAGAGTGGCAATGTATTGAGGCCTTGTATTTTGTGGAATGATACTCGTAGCTACCAAGAATGTTCTACAATTATGAAAAATCCCAATGTAATGGATATAGCTGGTAACATTGCGATGCCAGGATTTACAGCTCCTAAGCTTGTATGGTTAATGAATAATGAAAAAAAGGTCTTTGAAAAAACTTCAAAAGTTTTACTCCCTAAAGATTATTTGCGTTTTTATCTAACCGGAGAGTTTTATAGTGACTTATCCGATGCTTCAGGAACATACTGGCTTGATGTTGGAAAAAGAAATTGGTCATCACAACTACTAGATGCATCTTTTATGAATTTAAGTCAAATGCCTCATCTTTGTGAAGGTACTGAACAAACAGGAGTAATTCAACAGTCCATTGTTGAAAAATACGCTTTGAGTCCCCATTGCAAAGTTTATGGAGGCGCAGGTGACAATGCTGCAGCAGCTATTGGTTTAGGTTTGTATAAAGAGGGAGATGCTTCATTATCATTAGGAACCTCCGGTGTGATTTTTGGTTCAACAAAAAATTTTTTAAAAAATTATGAGGATGCTATTCATTCCTTCTGCCATTGCATACCCAATACTTGGCACTTGATGTCAGTGATGCTTTCTTGTACATCAAATGTAAATTGGTTCATTAAAAATTTCCAATCATCGTTAGAAGAAATTAATAATTCGTTAGATCAAATTTTAAAAAATATTGAAATCATTAAACAATCACCCTTTTACTTACCTTATTTGAGTGGAGAGAGAACGCCGATTAATGATCCTCACATAAGAGCTAGTTTCCATAAATTGGGTATTGAAACTTCAAGAAAAGAAATTGTCTATAGCCTGATAGAAGGTATTACGATGGGAATGTATGATAATTTTCAAGCATTGGTGAAAACCAATATTAATATAAATAATATTTATGTTATTGGAGGTGGTTCTCAAAATAAATCATGGGTTAAATTACTTTCTTCTATTACCAATAAAGATTTATTAATTTCGGATGCATCCGATTCTATGGCAGCTTTTGGTGCCGCAAGAATCGCTTTTATGGGATATAACAATGTATCTGCGAGTGAAGCATTAACTCCACCTAAAACTAATCAAGTCATTACCAGTGATAAAGAATTACATAAGACTCTCATTGATCGCTATAACGACTGGAAAACCATGTATACTGAAAGGAAAGAATAACCCATATGAACTCTTCATCGATTTTGGCATATCAAAAATTAATAGAAATTTTAGATATGGAGTTTAACCATCATAAAGATGGCAAAAGGATTTTTATTGCCATTGCTGGCGCCCCAGCATCTGGCAAAAGCACAATATCAGTTAAAATTAGTGATGATATTAATAAAAGAGGTTATGCATCTCAGGTTTTACAAATGGATGGCTTTCATTTTGATGATGGAATTTTGACACAAAAGGGTTTGCTAAAAAAAAAAGGAGCACCAGAGACATTTGATGTTCAAGGTTTAAAAAATTGTCTCTACCGTCTTCGAACTGAAGGTGAGGTAGTTGTTCCAATCTTTGACAGAACCTTAGAAGTTTCAAGGTCTTCCGCTTCCATCATTGATAAAGAAACTAAAATTATTTTTATTGAGGGAAACTATTTATTATTAAATTCTGAACCTTGGAGTCAGTTACAAGAATATTATGATTATTCAATTA
>JAYPSX010000227.1:0-2362 GCA_038133315.1 Hyphomicrobiales bacterium | reverse complement strand
GAAAGGAAATATCATGGATAAAAAAATACTATTAGGTGGTGCTGCTGCTCTACTGCTAGTGGGTAACATGTATGCTACTCCTGCAAGCGCAAGCATTAACCTATCTATCGGCGGTGAAGCTTCTGTGACATTCTCAATGTCAGATGAATGTGCTGATGCAGCTACAGGTAATTTAGCTGACGCAATATCACTAGCTAACTTAAATACAGCTTCTGGTTTAACATATACAACTGGTACTGAAGCAACAGATCATGCTACAGACAGTGGTTGTGCAACTGGCGTTAATGAAGATAATCCTAAAATCGGTTACGGTAAAGAATTATCAATTGGTGCATCAGGCACTTTAGCTAACGGTCTAGAAGTATCTTTCTCAGATAAACTAGATCTTACAAACATTGATGCAAAAGAAACAAACTTTGAACTAGCATTTGGTGGTTCTTTTGGTACTCTAACAATTGCTGACGGTGTTGACTCAGCTGTTAAAGCAGCAGCAGTTAATTCTGATGGTGATTTAGATGTTACTGGAACATCACTAGGTGGACATAACTATGGTACAGCTGGTACAGCTGGCGTAGGTTTCCTATGGCAAGCTCCATCAGTAAGTGCTCTTGATGTTTATGTTTCTTATTCACCAAACTCAGCAAGTTCAGGTCTTGATAGCGCACAATGGACTGATACATTTGGTATTGGTGCAGTATTCAGTGCAGATATGCTAACAGTTAGCCTTGGTTTTGAATCAGCTTCAGAAAACACTGCTGTAGCTTGTTTCTCATCTCCAGCAGCTGGCGCAATTGCAAACGGTGCTGACCTAGAAGCTACTCTAGATAAATATCTAGGCGCTGATGTATGTGGTGACGAATCAAATATGGCAGTTGGCGTAGCTTTTGACGCTGGTGACATTGCTGTAAATGCTGGTTGGTCAGAACTTGACTCAGACGAAGCTGACAGAACAACATGGAACGTAGGTGCATCTACAACTCTAGGCGCATATGACCTTGGTGTAAATTATGTAAATGCAACTAAAGAATATTCACTTGGTGGTGTTGAAGATACTCAAACAGCTATTGGTATCGACGCAAGTACTGCTCTTGGTGATGGTGTAGATCTATCTATGCAATTCTCAACAAATGATTATGATTACGGCGGTGCTGCTTCTGAGCAAAACTACTATGCTGATTTCGCAATCACAGTTGGTTTCTAATTAATTTTAGAAGTTTGTTTACAAAGAAAGGGTGGTTTCGACCACCCTTTTTTTTTGTCAAATTTATAATTTTCACATATTATTCATAATATGTACAACACCTCAATATTAACAACCAATGAGATCATCAATAATTACCACAACGTCTCTGAACGCATAAAGATAGCTGCAGAGAGTGTTGGGAGAGAATACGATAGTATTTGTTTTATTGTTGTAACGAAAACATTTGATAGTCAGGTATTTGTTCCACTAATTGATTTAGGCCATAAAGATTTTGGTGAAAATAAAGTTCAAGAAGCTGAAAATAAGTGGTCGTCAATTCTTAAAACAAATTCAGATATAAAATTACATTTAATAGGACATTTACAATCTAATAAAGTAAAGAAAGCTATGGAATTATTTCATTCCATTCACACAATCGATTCTCCGAAAAGAGTGAATGACGTTCTGAAAAATATTAATAATCCAAACAATGTATGTGAAGAATATTTTATTGAGCTCAATATGGCTAATGAAGAACAAAAAACGGGTTTAAACCAAAAGGATCTCAAAGATTTAGTAGATCTAATAAATAAGAATGCAATAAAGGGTTGTAATGGCCTTATGTGTATACCTCCATATGAGGAGGAGCCGTCACCATATTTTTTATTATTAAATAAAATAAGTAAAAAATATAATTTACAAAAACTATCAATGGGTATGAGTTCTGATTTTGAAAAAGCAATCCAATTTGGGGCTACGCATATCAGGGTTGGAAGTGAAATATTTGGTTCGCGATCATGATTGTAAAAGAAATAATCAATATACTAAAAAAAACCAATATATTCAGTGATTTAGATGATGCTCAATTAAGCACACTTGCATTTAGTGGCAATAAAATGACGTTTGCAACAGGTGATCTTATAGTGAAAACTGGCGAAAAAGATCCAAGGTGTATTATCATTACAGAAGGTAAAGCATTTATACAGAAAAAATCTGGACCAATTGAATTAAAACCAGGCTCTGTCATAGGTTTATTATCGCTTATTAACCAGACAAAACCCAAAGATGCAATAATTGCAGGTGGAAAGGGATCAGCCCTCATTATTAATGAAGAGTTATTTAATAATATGGTTAATGAATTTCCTGAATTTGCAATATTAATTCGAAACCAATTAAGCA
>JAYPSX010000226.1:0-2363 GCA_038133315.1 Hyphomicrobiales bacterium | reverse complement strand
AACGTTTATTGTTAAACTAACAGGGATTTGCAGATTTAAAATAATTGAAGAAGTTTTCTCAGAAAAATTATATAGAAAAATGAAAGTAGATTATCACGACTTTATAGAGGATCTTAATCTCGAAGAAGTTTCGAACTCTATCGATAGGAATAAACTTCTAAATGTTATATCAGATTACTTAAATGTTAATGACCTCACTACTGATTGGTCTGTTATTACAGACACTGATACAGAAATCTTAATTAATGCATTTGCAATGCTCAGTCCTTTTAGTGCAAAAGAAAAACAAGCTTTACTTGAAGCTTCCAATATAGAAAATAGGTCAGAAATTCTAATTGCCCTGAGTGAACTATCAATAGCCAATCGTAATAAAAATAATAATTTTATGCAATAAAATGAGTATGCAAATCTTTGATAAGAAGTTACTTGATGTTTTAATCTGTCCCGTAACCAGAGAACAACTCATATATGACGAAAAAAATAATGAATTAATTGCTAAAAAAGCTAGATTGGCATACCCTATCCGCAATGGCATACCTATTATGCTTGAGAATGAAGCAAGAAAACTATCAAAAAATGAAAAATAAAACACTTATCATTCTTGGCTTATTGTTACTATTTAATTCATATTCTCACGCAGAAAATGAAATCAGTTTATATTCGGGTGTTCAAACTCTACCTCACGCAACAATAACTGGGACAGCAGATGGCTCCTCTGTCGATGAAACCATAGGTTGGAAAGGTAAGAGTTTTACAACACCCCCATATTATGGTTTTAGATATATTAACTGGATAAATGACGGAGGGTTTGGCATTGAATTTACACATGCAAAAGCATACGCACCTACAAATGAAATGCCAACTGGATTTACAAGATTAGAATTCACTGACGGTTTGAATCTAATTACCGCAAACTATCATAGGCGTTGGAAACAAGAATCTTACAGTCCATTCATTACAGCTGGTATCGGATTTGCCGTCCCACATGTAGATATAACAGTAAATAATAAAAAAACATATGGTTATCAATTAACTGGAGCAGCAGCAAGAGTTGGTGGTGGGGTATCCTACCCTATCAGTAAAGAATACGACATTTATGGCGAATATCAATTTACATATAGCATGCATGATGTTGATCTTGATAATAACGTTGGTGATTTAGCAGTTAATTTAATTACTAACGCTCTTAATGTTGGAGTCTCAAGAAAATTTTAACTCTATACCTAGCTTAATGGTATTCCTTGTATCAATTTTGAGTCAGGTTTTTTTGTTCCCGCGCCTTCTTCAACAAAATTATTTTTTAATTTTGGAACTTTACTCACAAAATTAATTGCAAAATCTTTTAAGGGTTCAATTACCCTAACATTATTTGAATATAAACGATTTATTAGATCAAATGTCATTGCTGATGTTATAATATCTGACATTCTGTTTCTTTCATATTTTTGAAGGGTATTTTTATCACTAAAATCTAAACCATATTTGATGGAGTCTATAATATTTTCAGATAAATACGCTACATCTCTCAATCCAATATTTGTCCCTTGACCTGCTAAAGGATGCACGGAGTGAGCTGCGTCACCTATGAATGCAACTCTCTTATCAATTAATTTTCGGATTATACTAAAATTCAGATCAAAATAAACAATTTTTTCTATCTCACTTATTTCACAGATATAGTATCTTGTTTGCGCTTGAACTTCTTCCATAAGTTTATTTCTGTCTGACTTTTTTAAATTATTGATGAAACTCCTACTTCCCGACCAAATTAGCGAAGATTGGTAATCTCCAAATGGTAAAATAGCAATGGGACCTGTGTTTAAAAAGTTTTCAATTGCGATGTTATTATTTTTTTTGGAATGTGTTATTAGACACGACAAAGCCGTTTGATCATAATCCCATGATATTGATTTAGTCCCCAGAATTTTTTTGATTATTGATGATCTGCCATCCCCTGCAACAATTAGCTTTGATAAGAAATCATATTGATCTGAAGAAATTGTTGCAATCTGATTATTTATATCCAAACTATTAATTTCTGTTTCAAATAATTCGATGTTCTTATATTTTTTAATTTGCTTCGAGAGTGTCTTTCTTAAATCACTCTCATTAATAATGTAAGAAGCAATATTTTGGTCAATGTGATTATCAAATTCTAGAATACTACCTTTTGACTCATGTTTGCCCTTATGTGTAACTATAATTTTTTTCACAGGATAACAATACGGTTCGATGAGGTTCCAAATATCTAGCGCTTTACATATATTAACAGTTGAGAGAGATATTGATAAGGCCCTAACGTAATCATGAGACTTGATTTCTTTATCTATCTGAGAAATTTTTATTCTATCCCCTAGTGTTTT
>JAYPSX010000225.1:0-2366 GCA_038133315.1 Hyphomicrobiales bacterium | reverse complement strand
AGCATGGTGACCATTATACATTAATTGGTTTTGGTGCTATGACATGGCATGGCTTGACAATCAACAAAGATTCATATGACAAACTTCCTGATGATGTTAAGGAAATATTGCATGAAGTTGCAATGGAATATGAAGAACAAGTTGGTATTGTAAACAAAAGGGAATACCCTCAACATCTTGACACACTTCGTGACAAGATCACAGTTACAGAACTACCAGCTGACGTAAGAGCTGCATGGGCTGAGTCTCTTGCTGATTGGCCACAATCAGTTGCAAGCGACCTTGAATCAAAAGGCTTGCCTGCGGTTAGAGTGCTAAATCTTGCACTTGATGCTGCTGAAGCTGAAGGGTACAAGTGGCCTGTTCGTTACGTTGTTGAATAAAACAATTTCAAAATCCCACAAGGTGTCCAATGGGCACCTTGTGAGGTCAATATTTAATAGAATAAAATGTATTTAGTTAGACTAAGTGATAAAATAGCAAAAGTAATGATGGTCATTGCTGCAGTGTGGGCGTTTTCACTTGCATTCCTTATTCTTGCTGATGCATTATCAAGAAGCTTCCTCGATTATCCTCTTAATGGTACAAAAGATATAGTCGAAAACTCAATTGTTGTGATCATATTTTTTCAAGCTGGTTATGCCATACGGTCAAGATCCATGCTGCAATCGGATATTTTAGTATCACAAGTATCACCAAAGCTAAGAAAAATATTACTAATCATAGGATATTTACTCGGTATGTTTTTCTTTTATATATTGATAACTGGCAGTTGGGACCTTGCTTTACAAGCCTTTGCCAAGGGGGAATATGAAGGTGAAGGTGCATTAAAAGTCCCCACGTGGCCGACAAGGTTTATAATAATATTCGGAAGTTTTTTCTGCTTCATAAACTATCTTGTTCTTGCAGTAGTAGATATATTTAATCTAGAAGATGATCAAAGTTGGGCAACTTATGATTGAATTTGAACTAATACTTATAGGGTTACTTTTATTTTTTGTTGCAATAGGGGTGCATATTGTTATTGCGCTCGGGGTGACTGCGGTACTTGGTGTTTATTTTGCATTTGGCGATTTTGGGATGGTCCAAAAACTGGTAGGTAGTACATCATATGAAGGGCTTCGTAATTATGTTTTCGCTGTTATCCCACTATTTATGTTAATGGGTGAATTTATAAGTAAGTCAGGAACAATTACTGATGTGTATAGAGGAATTCAAAGAGGATTGAAAAAATTACCTGGTAGGCTAGCGCTTGCCACTGTGATGGGTAACGCCATATTCTCATTCGTAACAGGTGTATCCATTGCATCAGCTGCTGCCTTTACAAGAATAGCTTACCCTGAAATGAAGAGACACCGCTACAATAATGGTTTCTCGCTTGCGTCAATAACTGGATCTAGCGTTCTTGGCATGTTAATTCCACCAAGTGTTCTGATGATAGTTTGGGGGATACTGACAGAAAGATCTATTGGTCAAATATTCCTTGCTGGTGTTATACCAGGGTTATTACTTACAGGTTTATTTATAGTCTATATACTTTTTGCTGCATTAATTATGCCAAAACTTGTTGGTTTAAATAAAGATGGCACTCCAATTGCAGGTTCTGAGTTAGTAGATGATGAAGATTTGGAAACACAAGGAAGTGTTTTATGGAGCTCAATATGGCTATTTGGTATAATAGCAACAGTTTTGGGTGGAATTTGGGTTGGTTTTTTCTCTCCTACTGAGGGTGCAGGTGTAGGAGCTGCATTGGGATTATTATTAGCAATAACAAAGGGTGCTACAAGAAGAGATATTATTGAAACTATTTTATCTGTAGGAAAGACTTCGGCACCAATACTCTTACTGCTTCTAACTGCATCTCTTTACTCAAGATCACTGGCAATGACCGGTGTTACCTCAACCATACAAGATTTATTTCTTTCTACAGGTTTTGGTTATTTTGGTATCGTGCTCTTAATGATGCTTATATGGTTTGTCTTGGGTATGATAATTGATAGTATTTCCATTATGCTTCTAACGGTTGCAATCTTCGAACCAATTGCTGTTTCACTAGGTATAGAGCCTATGGCATTTGCAATATTAGGTATCATTGCCATTGAGGCAGGACTATTAACTCCACCATTTGGTCTGCTAGTTTATACTGTGAAAGCGTCAGCGAGAGATAAAGATGTCCGGCTTGGTCAAATATTCTATTATTCAATACCTTATTGGATTATAATGTTGATTACAGTGATATTATTGCTTTTATTTCCAGGAATAGCAACTTTTTTACCTAATCTATTATTTTAAAATTTGTATGTGCTATCTGATGGTGCCCTGACCTAGATTTGAACTAGGGACACAACGATTTTCAGTCGTTTGCT
>JAYPSX010000224.1:1852-2390 GCA_038133315.1 Hyphomicrobiales bacterium | reverse complement strand
CTTTCGCTGGTGTTATATTTTTTTTTGAAGAAAGAGCAGCTAGAACCCCTGATGCCTGTCCATGCAACATACAGACTGGCTGTAAACGAGTAGTTCCATTAACAATATTAGTTACAGAAATAGACTTCTCAGAAACTATAAAGTTATCAAGATTACTAGGTATTAAAGAACCTAGTGGTACTGAATATGAAGGAATAGGATAAAAATGCAAATCAGGTAATTCGTTATGAAGTGGATATGCTCTGTGATGATGATCGACAGGATAATCTCCAACTGCAATACCTGTCCTATATAACATTTCCTCTTGATCAAATGGGTGAGTTAAATCATTAATATCTAATTGAACAATTCCTTTCATCCTTCTAGACTCTCTATGATAAGGTATAAGTGGAAAATTATCTTCAGTCATGAAAATATCATCAGCAAGTCCCAAGTTTTTATACCCTAACTCACTTTGAATAAAATAAAGAAAGCTTAATGAAAATAATTTTGCTTTTTTGTATTCTTCATTCCTTTCTTTTGGAGATAATTCAAGAGT
>JAYPSX010000224.1:0-1842 GCA_038133315.1 Hyphomicrobiales bacterium | reverse complement strand
CATATAATAATTATTAGGTAATTTTCCATAATCTAACATTTTATCACATGGCCAAACTGTGATATTTTCTGGAGGAGAATCACAAAATTTATCACATGCACAGTTAAATGAAGATGGATCATAATTTTTAGGCTTATCAATTATCTTATTGTTTTCTCCATAATCCTTAAGAATCATAACATATGTTAAATCTTGAATAATTTCATTCTCATTCACAGGAGCAATGGACTCATTTGTGAGATACCTTGAGTCCATCCCAATGCTATATTCTATTCCTACTAATTTTAAAAGATCTCCTAACTCGGTAGCATCAATTACAACTTTAGCCCTAATTTCTTGTGTTCTTTTATTAGTCTCTACTTCAACTATCCAATACTCATCTTCTCTTGATATCTTTCTTAGTGAAGATTCTCTCCATACTTCTAGAAATGATTCGTTTTTAGCCATCTCTGATAAGATGCTTTCACCAATATTTGGTTCAAACAATACATTACTTACCCACCCAGTTTTTAAATTATCTAATCCACCATAGTGCTCAGAAAGTTTATTTTTAAATTCCTGCCAAAGACCAGAGTTGAGGTTATAATTTCCATCAACAGCACTAACACCTGCAGATGTCAACATACCACCTAACCATTTTGTCTCTTCAATTAAGAGAGTTGATGTGTTTAATCTCGCAGATTGAATAGCTGCAGTAATTCCACTTGCCCCACCCCCTACTACAAGAACATCAACATTTTTTGTAGGGCTTGAATATTTATATGAATTGAATATGAATAAATTGTCTGAAAACAAAGAGTTACTCATAGCAAAGAAACAAAATGGAATTAAGGCAAATAAGAAAAATCTATTCGAATATCTCATTTTAGATATTTTTTGCTTTATTTATTTTTGAAATAATATTCCATATTTTATATAAACCTCTAGGAATATGAAAACATCCTTTCCACTTTCCTCCTTTTAAGTTTAGGAGTCTACTTCCATCTCTATTAAGATATCCAAACCATTCACCTCCATCTTTTTCATCTCTAAAATTTTTCCATGTATAATCATGAATAATTTTAAACCAAGTAAGACATTTCTCATTATTAGTGAGCTGGTACGCCTTAATTAATGCAATTAAAGTCTCAATATGAACCCACCATAATTTTTGATTCCATTCTAAATTTTGCAGTGGTTTATTCAAGACATCCAAAAAATAAAAGATACCACCGTACTCCTTATCCCAACCAAACTCTAAAGTATTTAGAATTATTTCTTCGGCCTCAGAAATTAGTTTTGAGTCATTTCTTTTTTCAGCAATTTCTAATAAAAACCACATAGCTTCGATTGTATGGCCTGGATTAATTAATCTTCCTTCGAATGTATCAGAAAAACTTCCATCATCATTAATATTTTCAAGTATTAGTCCTTTTTCAGGATAATAAAAATTCTTCATAATATCATTAATTACTCTCTCTTGAATTGATTTTGATAAACTAGAATCTAGCAAATAACCAACTTCAAAAGATAGATTGGATAAAATCATAGGTAATGAAAAATTTCTTAGAGATCTAGTCCCAGGAAATACTTTATTATAAACCCCTTTTGGATTTTTTTCTCTATCTAAAATTCTAGAAAAGGTTTTTTTTGCAATTTCTTTACTACTAGAATCTTTCTTAATCAGCCCATATTGCCCAAAAGCTAAGGCAGCAAATGCATTAGAAAAAATATTATATGGCTGAATTAATGGATTTCCTTTCCTATCAACACTAAAAAACCAATTATAGTTCCCATCATGACCAAATTTTTTCAAAAATCTCTCTCCAAGATCAGCAGCTTTTAAGTATTCTGAGTTTTGAT
>JAYPSX010000223.1:0-2395 GCA_038133315.1 Hyphomicrobiales bacterium | reverse complement strand
CTTAGTTCAAAATTGAAAACGCTTTCAGCGAATTATTTTGAAAAGTTTGATTAAGTCAACGATTTTCTAATCCGTAGGTCACAGGTTCAAATCCTGTCCGGGGTACGACGACAAACTCCCCTCTTTACTCCTTTTAAAAACCTCCAAAAAGATACAATAGTATATACAATAGTGAATTGATGTTTTCCTCTAATTTTTGGTACTACGGAGTTGAATCCGTTGTAATAATTTATATTTATCTTAAGATTGAATTTATCTATATTTTTTTATGAGAAAAATTTTATTACTACTTCCTTTTTTTTTATGGACTTGTGGTGGTGGAGGTCCTACAGAACCTGAACTCCCACAACTTCCAACTGTTCAAAATATTAATTTAGAAGGAGTTGAAGATACACCTATAACTTTTACTTTTCTTGGCACTGATCCTCAAAACTTATCATTAACCTATAGCATCTCTACACAACCAGAAAATGGTAATGTTGTAATTAATAATACTGTTGGTACTTATACCCCAAATGCAAACTACAACGGTTCAGATACATTTTATTATTTAGCTTCCAATTCTGGAGGAAATAGTAATATTGGTACTGTTGCTATTAATATAGCCGCAGTTGATGATGAACCAAATACGATGGATGTTAATGTTACAACTGATGAGGATAATTCTGTATCAATCACTTTACAAGCTGAAGAATATGACGGAGACAATATAGAGTTTAATATCACTGGAAATCCATCAAATGGAACGGTAACTCTTACTGGAACAAATGCAACATATACTCCAAATCAAGATTGGAACGGAACGGATACATTTAATTTCGAAGCAGTAGATAATAATAATAATAGAAGTATACTAAACAATGCAATAGCCACAATTATTGTAAACCCAATTAATGATGCACCTACTATCGAAGAAGTGGATGGTATAGAACTTGATTGGAATAATTTCATTGATATAACTTTGAATGCAAGTGATGTTGAAGATGATGAAATAACTTTTGAAATTGTCACAAATCCTTCCAAAGGAACAGTAGTTTTCACTAATCACAATAATATTGTCAGGTATTATGCAGATGTAGATGATTCAGGACAAGATTATTTTTCTTATAGAGCGTATGATGGCGAATTATATAGTGATACAAAAAACGTAAATGTTTTTGTCAGCGATGGATATATTTATTTTGATATATCTTCATCTAATGATCAAAGTTATGATAGTATAGTTTTGAATAATAATATCATCCATGTAGGTTACTCATATAATGGATCTACAATGTCTGCTTTATTATTAGAAACAGATGATGAGGGAAATAAATTATCGGAACAAGTTTTTAATAATGGTATTTCACTATATTCCATAAATGAAACTAGTGATGGTGGTTTAGTAGCAAGCGGAACCGGACCAAATCCTTTTGTTACTGGAGGTAAACCATTAGCGATTATGAAATTAGATTCTAACTTACAGGAAATATGGACAGTAACTCCAAATCTTGACATTTTTGAAAACCAAACCAATCAAGGTTATTTCCCAGAAACGATAGAAACAAATGAAGGAGATTATATAGCTGCTGGACATATTAATGATAGTGTCGGGGAACATTTTACAGTTGTTAAACTAGATAATGCAGGAAGCGTTATTTGGGCAAAAAAACTAATGAGAGGTGAAGCAAGATCAGTTATACAAAGTACTTCAAATGATGGTTTTTTAGTTGGTGGAAGAAATCACATTCCAAATGTTGAAAGAGGTAGCTATATAATTAAAATAGATAATGATGGGAATATTGTATGGGAATTAAAGATTGAAGACGATGGAAGTTCAGGATTTTATGTCGAAGAAATAATTATTTTAAATGATGGAAATTATGCTGCAGTTAGCAATAATTCTATTCATATAATTGACGATAATGGTAATATCATTAATAGTACAGTAACTTCCGCAGGAGGCGGTGGAGAGTATAATAATAAAGGCATAATTCAAACTTCTAGCGGTGAACTCGTAATTGCAGGATATCTAAGTTGGGGGATATACGATCACATTCTTATTGAAAAGTATGATTTGAACTTAAACCTTCTGTGGCATAAAACTAATTTAAAGTATTGCTGTTCAGAATACTCCGAAATATTATTAGAATCCATAGTAGAAATCTACAATGTAAATTTAGTTGTCAGTGGAAGAATAGAGCCTAATGAAAACACTAGTTATGATATTTTCATTTACTCAACAGATTCTTCAGGTAATAGAATTTTCTGATTTAACTTCAATATTCTTTCAATTTTATTCTCTAAAAGTCAACGATTTTCTAATCCGTTAGCTTAATAAGATTTAGAATCCCATTTACGAGTTATTTTTGCTTCATTTTATAACCAATCGCCTCAACATCTGTATTGGGAATTT
>JAYPSX010000222.1:0-2426 GCA_038133315.1 Hyphomicrobiales bacterium | reverse complement strand
TTCCAGGAAAAAGTTTTTATCAAAATATAGGTGCTACAAGAAGAATAGGGTTAGAATTATCATCAACTTTTTTATTTTCATCGGGGGAGCTCTTGATTTCATATACAAATAGTAAAAACACTTTTGAAGAATTAATAAATTATAACCAAAGCATAAATGGTTTAAGACTTCCAGGAGTTCCAGATCAAATATTAGATTTAGAGCTAAGTGTTGATATTAGTGAAAGAAGTTCGTTAATAATATCTAATAAATTTATTAGTGAAATTTTTGCAGATAACTTGAATAAAGATTCTGTTGGCTCTTATAACATTATTAATCTTAGTTACTCAAAACAAATTTTTAAAAAAAGTGAGATGTTTATTGGAGTAAATAATCTTTCAAATGAGGATTATTTTGATAATGTTCGAATTAATGCATTTGGAAAAAGATACTATGAGCCAGCTCCAAATAGAAATTATTACTTTGGAATAAATTTATCATTTTGAATAAGATAAAAATTTTAGTGCTTTTTTCATCTTTAGTAATAAATCTATATGGTCAATCAGAGTTTATTTACATTCTTGGTAACACTCAGGATGCAGGGGTTCCTCATATTGGATGTGAAAGTGAATTTTGTCAAAATAATTATGACTCAACAGCTAATTTTTATTCAACCTCTATAGCAGTTGTTGATATAGCTAATAATAATTATATACTTTTTGAAGCAACACCAGATATTACAAGACAATTAAATAAAATTAGTAATGATTTATTTCAAAAATTTACTTTACCAGAGAGTGTATACTTGTCACATGCTCATATTGGTCATTATTCAGGCTTAATGTATTTTGGCCGTGAATCTCTTGGAGCAAAAAATATCAATGTAAGAACACTGCCAAGAATGACTGATTTTTTAAAGAATAACGGGCCTTGGAGTCAATTAATAAATATTAATAATATTGAACTTCAAAAGATTGACTTTAATTCTACAATATCATTTTTAAACAATATTATTGTTAAACCAATTCAAGTACCTCATAGGGATGAATATTCTGAGACGGCAGGTTTTATAATTCAAGGAAAAACTAAAAAAGCTTTATTTATTCCAGATATTGATAAATGGGAGAAATGGAATGAAAATCTTGAGGAAATAATTTATAAATATGATTATTTGCTCTTAGATGCTACTTTCTATGATGAAAAAGAAATTAATAGAGATATAAATGAGATTCCTCATCCACTTGTCTCCGAGACAATGCAGCTTTTAAATCATTTACCTTTAAATCAAAAAAATAAAGTTTATTTTATTCACATGAATCACACCAACATGATGTTGGATCCTGAAAGTAATCTAACTAAGAATGTGATTCAAAAAGGATTTAATATCGCAAGAGTTGGTCAAAAGCTGTTTTTATAGCTTACCCTTTTGAATTTTTTTTGCAACATTTTGAACTTCATCTAAGACTCTTAATAAATTACCTCCCCAAATTTTAGCAATTTCCTCTTCACTATATCCTCTATTTCTCAACTCTTTAGTAACATTCATGGTCTCCGAAGCATCTTGCCATCCAACAATTCCTCCTCCTCCATCAAAATCTGAGCTGATACCCACATGATCAATTCCAATTAATCCTACCATATAATCTATATGATCTACAAAATCTGATATACTAGGAGGTGGATCTTTTCTATCTGTAAGGTAACTTCCAAGTGCTACAGTTTGGACAACACCCCCATTCTCTTTAACCCATTTTAATTGCTCGTCATCAAGATTTCTTGGGTGATCTCTCAAAGCTCTAGCCGAAGAGTGTGATGCTATAACAGGAGCTTTACTTATTTCAATCATTTGCCTTATTGCCTCTTTGGATGGGTGAGAAATATCTATCATAATCCCATAATAATTTAATTTTTCAATAATTACCTTTCCCAACAAGCTTAGACCATTATGAAGATATATACTGTCGTATTCACCAGTATTAGAATCTGCAAACTGGCTATGTCCATTGTGAGCTAGAGAAACATACCTTGCTCCTCTTTCCCAAAATTTTCTAACATTAGATGTATCAACTCCCATCGGATATGCATTTTCTACTCCAATCATAGCAGCTTTTTTACCTCTACTTACAATATCTCTAACATCATCAGAGTCTAAAGCTAGCTCTATTTGATCTGGGGCATATTTATTGATCAGTCTATCAATTGCATCAAATTTAGAAATAGCATTTTCATATGCATTTTTAAAGCCGACTCCATCCAAAGAACCTTGAGAAGTGTATACAATGAACCAAGCAACATCTAGACCACCTTTTTGCATCTTTGGCAGATTTACCTGTGTTGGTGTATCCATTGTATAGTTTAATGAATCTGTAAAATTATTTATATTAATGTCATCATGGGTGTCAATTGTAATTATTCTGGAATCTTCAGCGCATGAAATAGCTGATAAG
>JAYPSX010000221.1:463-2439 GCA_038133315.1 Hyphomicrobiales bacterium | reverse complement strand
TGTGATCAGAAATGGCTAAAAGGTATTAAATTAGAATTTCTTGGTCACGAAACCACATCAATGGTTATTCCCGCTGTATTATCTCTGAGAACAGGTGCAAATATACATATGTTAAAAGTAAATAGAGGATCCAACTCTCATTATAGTTTTGAACTTGAACAATTGAATTACACAAAAGATAAGGATAATAATATTACTATCTTGAATATTATGACTAATATACATAATATTTATAGTAACTGGATAAAATCTAATCCTTCTGATTGGTGGTTATGGACCCACGAAAAATGGAAAAGCGAATGAAGAACAGTAAAAAAGCTACTTTTAATATAGGACAAGTTGTAAAACACAAATATTACCCTTTCCGGGGTGTTGTATTTGATATAGATCCTGAATATGCCAACACAGAAGAATATTTAATGTCTATACCACAAAAAATAAGACCTACTAAAGACCAGCCTTTTTATCACTTACTTGCAGAAAATAGCGAAACAGAATACATAGCTTATGTATCTGAACAAAATCTCGAGATTGATGACTCAGACGAGCCAATAACACATGATGAGTTATATAATTTTTTTGGAGATTATGTTGATGGAAGCTACAAGCTTTTGAATAATTTAAAAAATTGAAATTATTTATTATAAGCTTTTGTAAACCCTATCAGTGAAACATTACCATCAATTGATTGACCATTTACCGATGCAAATCTAAATTTAATTGAATTACCATCTTTTAGTTGCTGTATCGTGCTATCATCAATCTCTAACAAACCTTGACAACCTTGTACGTTGTAGCATGCATTGTAAGGCATAGAGTTTGTTTGGTTATCATCTATCTGATAAAGGACCCCACTTTGTATTTTTACACCTAATGGAGCGTGTATAAATAATTTTTTTTGTATTCCATTTAGTTCAACCACACCCACACGCGAATACCATATTTTCTGTTCGCCATAGTCCATATACTGTCCAAAACTTATTTGACATATTATGTTTTCATTAACTGTTTCACATAACTTATCCCACATTGGTTTCTCATCATGAGTGTCAGCATTCGTTATAACACTAGAAAAAATTAATAATAATACTGGTAATATGTACTTTAATGAATTTATCATCGCATTATTTTTATTTATATTAAACAAGATAATAGCAGATTTTAAATGACATTAAACATAAAAAAAATTCAAATCTATATATATTTTTTTATTTGCTTATTTAGCTATCAAGGAACTGCTTTTTCAGAACAAATTATAAAATCTAATTCTATTTCCATGCATGGAAAACCAGATTTTGAGAATATCACAACAAACTATCCTTATGTTAATACAAATGCAAAGAAAGGTGGCACTTTTAAATATGCTTCACTTGGAACATTCGACTCAACAAATCCATTTATTGTTAAAGGTAGATCACCGTTTGGTATCAAAGATTTTATTTTTGAAAGTTTGCTATCAAGGAATTATTCTGAACCATTTTCTTTATATGGACTAATAGCTGAAGAGATCACATATCCGGAAGATAGAAAGTGGATAGAGTTTCATATTAATAAAAATGCTAAATTTTCAGATGGTATAGATCTAAAAGCAAGTGATGTATTGTTCAGTTTTAACCAACTAAAAGATTATGGTAGGCCCAATTACAGAAACAACTATTCAAGAATTAGTGAAGTAATTATCACCTCGAATAAAAGCATCAAATTTCTATTAAACAATGATGAAGATGATAGAGAATTAATAATGATCTTAGGGTTGATGCCAATTTTGCCAGAGCATCACTACAATGATGGGAGATTTCAAGAAGCAGACCTAACAATACCTATTGGGTCTGGTCCATATATAATTGAAAAATTGGATCAAGGTAAAAATATCACCTACAAGAAAAATAAGTACTATTGGGGTGATAATCTATCTCTTAATAAAGGTGTAAATAATTTCGATTACATAACAGTTGATTATTATCTTGATGATAATT
>JAYPSX010000221.1:0-453 GCA_038133315.1 Hyphomicrobiales bacterium | reverse complement strand
AAGATTTCAACGCTTGTCATTTTTATTTATACCAAATTTGGGATCAAACAAGATGTAATAATCTCAAATCCGAAAAGAATGTTCTGAATGGTAAAATAAAACTTCTAGAAATTAATAGAAATACACCAGCAGGAATGTTGGGGTTAGCTCTAAACACAAGAAAACCCCAACTCTCAGACATAAGGGTAAGAAAAGCACTGACATTATTATTTGATTTTGAATGGATTAATCAAAATTTATATCATGGATTGTATAAGAGAACACAAGGATTTTATGATAACTCTTACCTTTCATCTATAAACAATGAGATAACAGAAATTGAAAGGAACTTACTCGGCTCAAATGAACTAACAATCTATGAAGGCGAAATGTCTAAATTTAAAAAACTAGAAAATAACAACAGCAGAATTAAATTAAATAACATTCTAAATTTATTAAAAGAGTCTGGTTATG
>JAYPSX010000220.1:0-2462 GCA_038133315.1 Hyphomicrobiales bacterium | reverse complement strand
AATTCCTTGACTTGATTCAGGAGGGTAATATCGGTTTAATGAAAGCAGTTGATAAGTTTGAATATCGAAGAGGCTATAAATTTTCAACTTATGCTACATGGTGGATAAGACAAGCTATTACCAGGTCAATTGCGGACCAAGCAAGAACTATTAGAATTCCTGTTCATATGATCGAAACTATAAATAAAATAGTGAGATCTAGTAGGCAATTAATTTTAGAACTCGGAAGAGAGCCTACCCCAGAAGAATTGTCCTTAAGATTAAAAATGCCAATTGAAAAAGTTAGAAAAGTTTTAAAAATTGCAAAAGAGCCTGTTAGTTTAGAAACTCCAATTGGTGATGATGATGATAGCTTCCTTGGAGATTTTATTGAAGACAAGAACGCTGTAATTCCAGAAGATGCTGTTATGCAACTAAACCTAAGAGAAACTACTACTAAAATTCTTTCTACGCTAACTCCAAGAGAGGAGAGAGTACTTAGAATGAGATTTGGTATTGGTATGTCTTCAGACCATACTTTGGAAGAAGTTGGTCAACAATTCAGTGTAACTCGAGAAAGAATTAGACAAATTGAGGCAAAAGCTTTAAGAAAATTAAAACACCCCATAAGATCTAAAAAATTGAAATCCTTTATGGATTCATAGACTAATCTATCTGACAAATCTCACTAAGTTTACCCTTATTTTGTTCCACCAAACTATCAATGAGATAGTATTTATCAATAAACTCTGGTTCAATTAAGTCTAGATCTAAATTTTCCCATTTATTTAGTATTGAAGATGCAATATTGCATGATCCCTTAATATCGCCATTTTCAAATGTCGATTTAGCCTGTAGTACTAAATTATAAATTTCATTAGATATATTTTTTAAGTCATCTTCAGAAGGAGATGCAGAAAGTGTATTGATATTAATGGTCAAATAAATAAGAGTATAAAAAAAAACTTTCTTAATAAAATCTTGTTTTTTTAAAAAATGCATATATTAGTATGAAATTCTAACTTTTGGGCCTGTAGTTCAGTTGGTTAGAACGCGGTGCTCATAACGCCGTTGTCGCAGGTTCGAGTCCTGCCGGGCCCACCAACTAATCATAAATATTTTCTAATTCAAAAATTAATTTTTTAATATCGTTATTATTTTTTCTCAATATTTTTGAAAACTCGCTTTTTTTAGTTATAAAATAAGAAGTATTTTCAACTATCACATCAATAATTTTATAATTGTCATTGATAGCTACTACTTTCCAATATAAGTCTATCTTATTATTGTCATCTATAATTTCTGACGAAATGATGTAAATCCCATCTCTTTCTTCTATGGAAAGTAATTTAATATCACCTTTATAAGAAGTATTTGTTAAATTATATATTGTTTTGGTTAAATAACTTTCAAAAACTTTTAAATACAAATCTAAAGTGAGCTGTTCTGAGCTTTCTATAATTTGTTCATTAATTAGGCTATAGGCTATCGATTTAATTGCAAAATTTTTTCTTATATAATTTAAATACTTATCATAATTATTGTTATATTTATGATCGCCACTCCTCCAAAGTTTAAGGAAATCATCAGATTCTTGATTAAACCATTCACTGATTTCTTGTCCAAATAAATTATGACTATTTAAAAGAATAAAAAAAACAATAAGATATTTTTTTATCATAGGATTTATTAAATTATTTATTCAATATATATTTTTGGGACTGGCAAATCACCAACAAATTCTTCTTCGATTTGAGATTGCCTATTTTGATAATAGATAGACTTAATCATTTCATAGCGATCGCTAGAAGTTTTTTTAACTTGATCTATTTGATCATCTATATTTACTCTTGCATTAAATCCTGACCCAATAGAAATATACTCTCGATTAGAAATATTATTTCCTATAGGGTCTATGAAATACTCTACAACCGTTCCACCCATATCTCTTAGATTACTGGGTCCAATTATTGGAATGACTAAATATGGGCCACTTCCAAATCCGGTTTTAGCAAGGGTAATACCTAGGTCAGTTTTTTCTTTCGCTATACCTATTTTATCTGCTAAGTCATAAGTGCCAATTGAGGTAAGTGTATTAATCGAGAATCTTCCAATTGATTTAAATGATTTGGAAAATTTACCCTGAAAAAAAAAAGCGATAGAGTTTATTGGTTCTTTTAAGTTACTAAAAAAATTTGTTACACCCTTTTCTACAAAATCTGGAGCGATAAATTTATAAGTTTTAACTACTGGATTAATAGCATAGTCATCTATAAAAAAATTAAATTTTAAAACTGCTCTATTTACTGGTTCTATGGGATCATAAATATCAGAGTACTCTACATTAGACGATCGAGACTCTTCTTTTGCATTTAAATTATAGAATGAAGAAAAAAAATAAAAAATTACAAAAACAAATACTTTTAAAAATTCTTTCATGACGTTAAATTGTGAATAAGATTATATCTAAATTAATTATTCAA
>JAYPSX010000219.1:0-2467 GCA_038133315.1 Hyphomicrobiales bacterium | reverse complement strand
TGAACAAGGGTGAGACTTTTTGCGATTTTATATAACTCAACTGTCCAATCAAGAGCGCTATCCCCACCACCAAGTATAACAATATTTTTATCCTTAAACCTATCCTTCTTATCTATGGAGTAGCGAATACAATCATTGTATAGCCCTAAATTTGGAATATTTGGTTTTTTAGGTTCAAATGAACCACCACCTGCCGCAATAACTATAACCTTACATATGAAAGTTAATTCTTTGTCTGTTTTTACTTGCCAGATATTTTCATCAACCTTGTTAATCTCAACTGCAAGTTGTTCAAGATGGAAAGTTGGCTGAAAGGGTTTAATTTGTTTTAATAAATTTTTTGTTAGGTCATCACCTGTAATCATAGGATAAGCAGGTATGTCATAAATAGGTTTCTCAGGATAAAGCTGCGCACATTGACCACCAGGTTTATTCAAGATATCCAAAACATGGCAATTTATATTTAACAACCCCAATTCAAAAACCGCAAATAAACCAACCGGACCAGCCCCGATAATGAGTGCGTCTGTATGAATTTCATTTGCCATAGACAATTACCCTAAAACTGCGTCTCTGGTGTTCTTACTGTCAAACCGTCAAGATTAGCTTCTAATTTTATTTGACATGATAGCCTACTGTTATCTTTTACATTTAAAGCAAAATCGAGCATATCTTCTTCCATTTCAGATGCATCATCAATTTTATCAACCCAATCTTTATCTATGTAAACATGACAAGTGGCACAGGAACACCCTCCACCGCATTCTGCTTCAATTTCGTGTATGTCATTTTTTTTTGCACATTCCATAAGTGTCTCACCTTCAACAGCACTAACTGATTTTAGCTCACCCTTTGAATTTATGAAATTTACTGTAATCATTTTTACTCTTTCCTATAATATCTCTATTAAAATATAATATTATCTTTTATTTTTTCAATTTGAGACGAACAAGTACTTTTTTAATGAAAGTTATATTCTCATAGAATGTATTAATTATTCCTTTAATTGTTTGATTAAATTCTGTAATTATAATATATTAGTTTGTTAATAATTTAGTTTAAATATTATGACATAAACTATTATATTTATTGTAAAAATAATTTAATAAAATGAGTAGCTTAAAGATTGAAAAAGGGATAAATCCAAATCCCTCACAGAACGGCATAAATCATGCAAATGATGATGATATATATGCAGCAAGCCTTATAGAACAATTAAAAAATGGCAAATCAAAAAGATTAAAAAGTCTAACTTTTTTAGTTACAACTTTTTACTTACTTATCTGCAGTGGCGCTTTTTATTATTTTAATAAAAGTAATATCTCTAATCTCGAATCCATATTTCTTTTACTTTTAGATCAAAAAATACAAATATATGTTGCCTTATCATTAATATTTATTCCCATCTTTTGGCTCTATATTTCTCTGATTAGTAAAGTAAATGATCTAACAATTTTATCAAATGGGCTATTGAATGCCGCACTTCGTCTAACTCACCCAACTAATTCATCAGAAAAGGCTATTAAAACACTTGGCGGAGCTATAAAGAGTGAAGTCAACCAAATTACATTATCTGTTACTGATGCAATTAAAAGAACAAGCGATTTGGAAAAATCTCTATCAACAGAGTTGGAAAATATAGATGAAACTATCACGCAGAGTGAGTCGAAGCTTGCACACACAATTAATTTACTAAAAGCCCAAAGAGATGAATTGATGTCATCATCAGAAATAGCAAATTCTGATTTGCAAAAAATACTTGAAACGATTGACTCCAAAAGTAGTCAACTTGGTTCAGAGATTAGTTCTTATGTCGATCGTTTAGTGGGTCTTGAGGAAAATATAAATGAGAAAATTGATTTATTTGATGATGTAATAAATAAAATTCAGAATGCATCCAAAACCATTAACCTCAACAGCTCAGAGATTGCAGAAAATTTGGAGCAAACAAACAATAAATTACTGAATCAAACTCAAGTTATTAAGTCCACCAAAGATGAATTAGATAGTAGTCTAAGCAATATTAATTCAATGGTGACAAGTCAAAATACTAGACTTGATAACTCAATAACAGAATTAAGAAATATTAGCGAAAAAATTGACTTAAAATTAATTAATGCAGATGATCTCTTAAGTAATTTCAGAGAAGTAATTGAACCAAATTTATTAAATATATTTAATGACCTAACAAAAGATATCCAGTCTCTTGAATCAATATCGCAAGAATTTGAAACCAAAATATCTAATGTTGGAAAAGAAACAGTATCTAAAATTGATGATAAGCTCAGAGAAGAAATCAAGATGAATAATCAATTATCAGAGTCACTGATGGGTATTTCATCAAATATTGATGTCCAAATAAAAGAACAACTAAAAAAACTAGAAGAGATATTCTATAATTTACAAGATGACACAAAATCAACCATAGAAGATCAAAAATTTGAAATCGAAAAAACTTTTGATCAAA
>JAYPSX010000218.1:0-2491 GCA_038133315.1 Hyphomicrobiales bacterium | reverse complement strand
TCAACTTTTAAAATTTTTTGAAGTATGGGGCTTTACAGACCCAGTATCAATAGATAAGAGAAAAAGCCTTTCCTCAATATTATTTTCATAGGTAATAATATGAACCAAAAAATCAATATTGAAAATTTACCAGAAATAATACCTATATTTCCTCTCAATAAATGTGTCTTATTGCCAAAAGCAATTTTACCACTAAATATTTTTGAACCCCGCTACCTCGAAATGATTGAGGATGCGATTAAGAATGATAAATATATTGGAATCATCCAACCTTCTATTGATAAAAAAAAGAAATCCGAAACAGAAAATGTTGGATGTATAGGAAAAATTTCAACATATGTCGAAAATGAGGATGGAACGTTTATTGTTAAACTAACAGGGATTTGCAGATTTAAAATAATTGAAGAAGTTATATCAGAAAAATTATACAGAAAAATGAAAGTAGATTATCGCGATTTTATAGATGATCTTAATCTCGAAGAAGTATCAAACTCTATCGATAGGAATAAACTGCTAAATGTTATATCAGATTACTTGAATGTTAATGACCTCACTACTGATTGGTCTGTTATTACAGATACTGATACAGAAATCTTAATTAATGCATTTGCAATGCTAAGTCCTTTTAGTGCGAAAGAAAAACAAGCTTTGCTTGAAGCCTCTAATATTGAAAATAGATCCGAAATTTTGATTGCATTAAGTGAATTATCAATAGCTATCCGAAATAAAAATAATAATTTTATGCAATAAAATGAGCGAACAAATATTTGATAAGAAGTTGCTTGATATTTTGATTTGTCCTTTAACTAAAGAACAACTCATATATGATGAGAAAAATAATGAATTAATTGCGAAAAAAGCAAAATTAGCATACCCTATCCGCAATGGCATCCCTATCATGCTAGAAAATGAAGCAAGAAAATTAGCAAAAGATGAAAAATAAAATCTATTTAATTCTTGGTATTTTAATTTTTTTCAATGCATACGCTCACGCAGAGAATGAAGTGAGTATATATTCAGGTTATCAGACCCTTCCGCATGCTAATTTAAATGGCACCGCCTATGGAGATCCAATAGATAAGACTATAGGATGGGAAGGTAAAAGTTTTTCATCGCCTCCATACTATGGCCTAAAATATGTCAACTGGGATTATAATATTGGTTATGGAATTGAATTTACACATGCAAAAGCCTACGCTCCTGCAAGTGAAATGCCTGCTAACTTTTCAAGACTTGAATTAACAGATGGACTCAATCTTATAACTGCAAACGCTTATAAACGTTGGGATAGAAATCTTTATAATCCATTTATTATAGCTGGATTAGGAGTTTCAGTTCCACACGTTGATATAACTTATACAAAAAATGGTACAACGCATAAGACCTATGAATACCAATTAGCTGGTGGCGCTGTAAGACTTGGTGGAGGAGTAAGTTACCCTATAAATAGTGATTATTCGATATTTAGTGAATACCAATTCACATATAGTATGAATGAACTTGATTTAGTCAATGATGGCGGAACATTATCCGTAAATCTTGTTACCAATGCCATTAACTTCGGCTTAACCAGAAAATTTTAGCCCTATCTCTAACTGATTGGTATTCCTTGAATTAATTTTGACATCGCTCGTTTTGTGCCAGCTCCTTCTTCAACAAAACTCTTTTTTAATGTGGGAACTTTACTCACAAAATTAATTGCAAAATCTTTTAAGGGTTCAATAGCCCTAATGTTATTTGAATACAAACGATTAATTGCATCAAATGTCATTGCTGATGTTACAATATCTGGCATTCTTTTTCTTTCATATTCTTGAAGTGCATTTTTATCACTAAAATCTAGACCATATTTGATAGAGTCTATAATATTTTCTGATAAATACGCTACATCCCTCAATCCAATATTTGTCCCCTGACCTGCTAGAGGGTGAACCGAGTGCGCTGCGTCACCTATAAATGCAACTCTTCTATCAATTAATTTTCGGATAATACTAAAATTTAGATCAAAATAACCAATGTTTTCTATATTACTTATTTTGCCTGTATAGGCTTTTGTTTGCGTTTGAACTTCCTCAAGAAGTTTATATCTATCTACCTTTTTTAAATCATTCATGAAAGTCCTACTTCCCGACCAAATTAGCGAAGACTGATAATCTCCGAATGGTAAAATTGCAATCGGACCAGTGTTTAAAAAGTTTTCAATTGCAATATTATCGTTTTTTTTGGAATGCGTAATAAGACATGACAAAGCTGTTTGATCGTAATCCCAAGTTATTGATTTAATGCCGAGAATTTTTTTGATTATTGATGATCTGCCATCACCAGCAACAATTAACTTTGATAAAAAATCATATCGATCTGAAGAAATCGTTGCACTCTGATTATCTATTTCCAAACTATTAATTTCTGTTTCGAATAATTCGATGTTTTTATATTTTATTATTTGCTGAGATAAAATATTTCGTAAATCACTTTCATTTATGATGTAAGA
>JAYPSX010000217.1:0-2492 GCA_038133315.1 Hyphomicrobiales bacterium | reverse complement strand
TGGCCTGAAAATCTCCACAATTAGATATACTTGATATTTCTCTGTAGGTGTTTTGACCTGGCATCCAAACCTCTATATCGTATGTTTTTTTTGCTGAAAAACCCATATCGCCCGTTGATAAAATCATAACTCTAAAGGGAATATCTAATTTCTTCAAAACAAGCTCGGCGCATGACAACATTCTCTCATGTTCATCGTTAGATTTATCTGGTTCAGTTATAGAGACTAATTCAACCTTTTGAAATTGATGTTGTCTAATCATTCCTCTTGTATCACGCCCTGCTGCACCAGCCTCAGCTCTAAAACATTGGGTTAACGCAACAAATCTCAGAGGCAGATCTTTCTTTTCCAAAATAGACTCTCTTACAATATTTGTGAGTGACACCTCTGCGGTAGGAATCAACCATTTTTTATTATCATCATTATTATTGTCATAACCATGTGTTATTACTTGGAATTGATCATCCTCAAATTTTGGTAGCTGCGCTGTACCGATCATTGAATTATTGTTTACAATAATTGGGGGTGATATTTCTGTATAACCATTTTCTGTAATATGAGTATCTAACATAAATTGTCCAAGAGCTCTCTCTAAATTTGCAAGCATACCTTTTAGATAGACAAACCTTGCACCAGAAACTTTAGCCGCCGTTTGAAAATCCATTAAATTTTCTATGCCTTCAATCTCAAAATGTTCCACTCTATCTTTTATTAAATCCTGTCTATATCTTTTATCTATAATCTCTACATTAGAGTATTCATCTTTTCCAATAGGAACATCCATATCAGGAAGATTTGGTATACTCATAAGAATTGAACTTAGCTTTTTATCAATAGTTTGGACTTCATCTTCAAGTTTAGAAATTTTTTCTTTTAATTGATGAACTCTCTCTATGTTTGCTTCAGCTTTTTTGTTATCACCTTTGGATTTTAATTTACCAATTTCATCTGATAACACTCTTCTCTCATTTTGATATTCTTGAAGAAGTGACATTTGAAATCTTTTCGATTTATCTAGATCAAGTATAATTTCTATATCTAGAGTTAAACCTCTTGTTTTCATTTGCTCTAGAAATCCAGATGGATTTTCTCTTAATAATTGAATATCGTGCACTTTGACCCTCCTATACTAATCTACTTTTTTCAAGAGCAGCTAGAACATAAGATACAAATAATGGATGTGGTTCAAAAGGTCTAGATTTTAATTCAGGATGAAACTGTACACCGACAAACCAAGGATGATCTGACAATTCAATGATTTCTGGTAATTTACCATCAGGCGACATGCCAGAAAATAATACACCTTTCTTTTCAAGGCTATCTTTATAAGAAATGTTTGCTTCCCAACGATGTCGATGACGTTCGCTAATTTTATTTGTCTTGTAAATTGCTGAAACTTTCGAACCTTCGGAGAGCACCGCATCATAAGAGCCTAAACGCATCGTTCCTCCTAGATTCATATTTTCATCTCTTTTTTCAACTGTTTTCCCCTTCTTCCATTCCTTCATTAAATCAACAACGGGATGATCTGTTTCACCAAATTCGGTTGTACTTGCATTTTCTAATCCCAGCAATGATCTTGATAGTTCAATTATTGCCATTTGCATACCAAAACAAATACCTAGATACGGAATTTTTCTTTCACGTGCAAAATTTATAGCTTTTATTTTTCCTTCACTTCCTCTTTGTCCAAAACCACCTGGCACCAAAATAGCATCTGTATTATTTAGATGATCCAAAATATTTGAATTTTCTAATATTTCAGAATCTAGCCAGTCAATATTCACTTTAATCTTATTTACTATTCCTGCATGATACAGAGCCTCATCTAGGGATTTATAAGCATCCTGCAGTTGAACATATTTCCCAACAATTGTAATGCGAACATTATTCTCAATTGAATTTGCGTTTTTCGATATTTCAATCCATCTGGTAAGATTTGGTTTGGTTTTTCTTTTAATATTGAATATTTTCAACACTTCCGCGTCAAGTCCATTTTTATGAAGATGCATCGGAACATCGTAAATATTTCCGACATCCACTGCTGGAATTATCCGACTAAATGGAACGTTACAAAAAGATGATATTTTTTTTCTTTCGTCTTCAGGAATGTCCCTGTCACATCTCAAAATAATTATATCTGGCTGAATACCAATTGAGGTAAGCTCTTTAACAGAATGCTGAGTGGGTTTTGTCTTTAATTCCCCGGCTGCAGCTATGAAAGGGAGTAATGTAAGATGAATAAAAAGGCAATTATCATACCCTAACTCATTCCTTAGTTGTCTTATTGCTTCAAAAAATGGTAACGCTTCAATATCTCCGACAGTGCCACCAATTTCACATAATAAAAAATCTACTTCATCTGAAAGATCTAACACAAAATCTTTTATTGCATCCGTAACGTGAGGTATGACCTGGACGGTTCCGCCAAGATAATCTCCCCTTCTCTCTTTTTGTATAATATTTTGATATATTCTACCACTGGTTATATT
>JAYPSX010000216.1:0-2520 GCA_038133315.1 Hyphomicrobiales bacterium | reverse complement strand
GGATCATTGATTGGAGTAATCCATTTAGCCCTAAAGAAGTTGGATCTTATATCCCAGCAGGCAATAAAGAACGATGCTGTCCACAAAGTAACGATGTATATGTCGATCGTGAAACCGGACTCATATATATGTCTGACAGATGGGGACTAGGTCTGCATATTCTCGAATATACAGGTTAAATCATATGACTAGACCTTTAGAAGGTATTAGAGTAATTGAGTTTGGTAACTTTATTGCTGGACCTTTCTGCGGAATGTTGCTTGCGGATATGGGAGCAGAAGTAATTAAAATTGAACCTCTGACAGGTGATTTGGCACGGGCTATTCCACCAATAATTGATGGGAAAAGTGCTGCCTTCATAACCTTAAATAGAAACAAAAAAAGTTTAGCATTAGATTTAAAGTCTGACCGTGGTAGGTCTCTTGCGCTTGAGATATTAAAAACAGCAAATGCAATAATTGAGAATAATAGACCAGGTGTGATGCATAGACTGGGTTTGGGTGAAGAGGATGTAAAAAAAATAAATAATAAAATTATTTACACATCTGTATCCGGTTTTGGACAAACAGGTGAATTAAAAAATAGAGCGGGGATAAATCTTATAATCGAAGCATTATCAGGAACATTATCCGTAATGGGTGAGAAAGGGGAAATTCCTCCAAGGCCTGGATTGCAAACCGCAGACATTCTTGGTGCAATGTTTGCAACCTACTCAACTTTAGCTGGATTGATTGGGCAGATTAAGCATAATCAAGGTATGAATGCAGATGTATCTTTGATCGAGGCATCTATTGCATCCGCTGTATGGGAGACAACAGAATACTTATCAAGTGGTGTCGTTCCAGAACAATTAGGACATTCACATCGAGCAAGTGCACCATATCAATTATTTGAAACTAATGACAAGAGATACATTGCAATAGGTGCACCAAGTGATGCGCATTTCAAAAAATTAATGGACATTCTCGATCTAAATGATTTAGTAGAAAATCCTAAATTTATTTCTTACTCCAGCAGAAAAGAAAATGAAAACGATCTTGTCCCAGTTGTTGCAAATAAAATAAAGGATTGGGAATCATCAAATTTAGAAATTAAATTGACAGAAGCTGGTATACCATGCGGCTGTGTAAGAAATTACAAAGAAGCTTTAAACAATCCTCATAGTATCCAAAGGCAACTGGTTACAGAAATAACTGATGGTCAAGGAATTCAAATAAAAACAATACGCAATCCTGTCTTAATTAACAATAAACCAATAAAGATAGATAGCTTTGCTCCAGAATTAGGAGAGCATAGTTTTGAAATTTTAAGTCAGGTTGGTGTGGATGAAAATGTATTTACCAAACTAGTGAGTGATGGCATTGCTATTTAGTTTTTATTTTTTCTAGTATTGCATTTGTCATATCAACAGTAGAGGCTTTTCCTCCAATATCTGCTGTTAAGTATTTTTTTTCTTTGATTACTTCTAATGCTGACTTCTCAATAATATTTGCAGCTATAATTAATTTTTCTTCATTATATTTAGAGCCCATCCATGATAAGAGCATTGATGTTGACATAATCATAGCATATGGGTTAGCAATATTTTTTCCTGCAATATCAGGCGCAGAACCATGTGTTGCTTGAGCCATTGCAACATTTTCTCCAATACAAAGACCTGGCGCCATACCAATTGAGCCAATTAAACCTGCTCCAATATCACTTAATATATCTCCAAATTGATTTGTTGTTACAACAACATCAAATGACTCTGGATTTGAAACTAGGTGCATTGCAGTTGTATCAATAAGTGTGTCTTCATAAGAGATTGAAGGATATTCTTTTGAAACTTTTACACATTCTTCAAGGAACATGCCACAACTTAACCTGAATAGGGGTTCCTTATGTGCTGCTGTAACTTTGGATCTATTTTTACTTACAGCAATATCAAATGCAGCTTTAGCTACTCTATTTGATCCTTTTCTTGTAATAACTCTTGATGCTATCGTAATTTCATCATTTGGACGAAATTCTGGATATCCTCCAACAATTGTGTCCGAACTCTGAAGGCCCTCTGTTAATTCTCTTACGAATATAATATCTACATTCTTTGAGGAATCATATGATTTTGCAGGTCTTATGGCGGCATATAATTCAAATTGCTTTCTTATAGGAGGCATTTTCCAGGTTGAGTCATTTCGTGGATAATTATTATGCCCGATAGGTCCACAAATCATTCCATTGACTTCATTTAATTTGGAGATTGTGTATTCAGGAAAGGTATCACCATATTCACTATGAGCTAATTTTCCAATGGGTAATTCAACTAGTTCAATACTGTATCCAAGAGTGTTAAGCGTTTCACTTAATACTAACTTAGCCATTGGCACAATCTCATTACCAATGTCATCTCCATTCATTATAGCTATTTTTAGAGACATTTTAATTTAGTATATTAATCAAATTTCTTGGATAAATCTGCGATTAACATATCAATGGACTTATTTGATAGATAAGATGTGAATTCTTCTTTCTTTTGAA
>JAYPSX010000215.1:0-2520 GCA_038133315.1 Hyphomicrobiales bacterium | reverse complement strand
ATCTAACGGGTTTATAAATTTATTCCAGTCATGAGTTCCTCTTGGCACCCAATTCAGGACATACTCCGCTATATACTTTGCGAGTAGAAGAGATTTAATATTTTTATTGATTGATGATATAAAAACTAATCCATTTTTTTTTGTAAGAGATACAAGTTTTGATAAAAAATCATCGGGGTAGTCCACATGTTCTAGGATCTCAAGAGCAAAGATGACATCAAATTTTCTTGAATTATTTTCAATCAGCGTATCCAAGTTTTCATTACTGTATTTTATTTTAAGATCCTCTTTTCTTGCATGTTCTTTTGCAATTTTTATTGATTCTATATCAGCATCTATCCCTTCAATTTGAGCTCCAAGTTTGGCCATAGGTTCTGTAATTAAACCTCCGCCGCAGCCAACATCGAGTATTTTTATTTTTTTCAACGATTGGTCTTTGAGTGGATTGAGTCCAAATCTTTCAAAGATTATATCTAAAACAAACTTTATTCTTATTGGATTAATTGAATGCAAAGCCGAAAATTTACCGTTTGGATTCCACCAATCATAGGACATAGTTGAAAATTTCTGTATTTCCTGTTCATTTATATTTTTAATCATCTTAATTAAATATACTTCAATTATCGCTTTAATTATATTATATAAATAAAATCACATATGAAAGAACTCAACTTGATGATTGAAAAAAATTATAAAAAAATTGTTATGAAATTTGGTGGCACTTCAATGGGTGATATTGAAAAAATATCAAAAGTTGCCGATCATATTCAACGAGAGAGAAATAATGGCATCCAAACCGCGGTTGTTGTATCAGCTATGGCAGGAGAAACAGATAGGTTAATTAACCTGGTAAATGAGGCAAATGTAGTTATAAATAAAGCTGAAAAAGATGTTATCATATCAACAGGCGAACAAGTTAGTTCAGCCTTACTATCTTTGATTTTAAACTCAAGAGGTATCAAAGCAGAATCTGTTCAGGGTTGGCAAATACCCCTAGAAACAACTGATATGCATGGGTCAGCCAGAATAAAAAACATAAACCCTCAAAAATTACAAGGTCTTCTAGATAAGGACATAATTCCTATTATTGCAGGTTTTCAGGGTGTTTCTGAAGAGAATAAAATAACAACTTTGGGAAGAGGCGGTTCTGATACAACAGCAGTTGCAATTGCTTGCGCGTTAAATGCAGATTTGTGTGATATTTATACAGATGTTGATGGCGTATTTACCTCTGATCCAAGGATCATTAGACAAGCACAAAAAATAGACAAGATTTCATTTGAAGAGATGTTAGAGATGGCTTCGCAAGGTGCAAAAGTCCTACAAACAAGGTCCGTTGAATTAGCGATGTCATACAATATGCCAATTAGAGTACGGTCAACATTTATTGAAAATGATTTTGAAAAAAATGATAAAAGTCATAAGATAGGGACATTGGTTACTAATGAGGGAAATATTGTGGAAGATAAAGTTGTAAGTGGCATTGCCTATTCACGTGGTGAGGCAAAAATAACCATCCAAAATCTCGAAGATAAACCAGGGGTTGCTGCACAAATTTTTGGTGATCTTGCCGAGCAGGGGGTTAACGTTGATATGATCGTGCAAAATATATCAGCTGATGGAAAGCATACAGATTTAACTTTTACTGTCCAGGAAACGGATCTTGATTCTTCTATAGAAATAATCGAGGGGTTGGGTAATAAAATAAAATATACAAAGTGTATCCAATCAAAAGATATTGCTAAGGTATCAGTTATTGGAGTCGGTATGAGAAGTCATGCGGGAGTTGCTGCGCAAATGTTTGCAACTTTGGCAGAAAAAGGAATAAATATACAGGCCATTACTACTTCTGAAATAAAAGTAAGTGTCTTGATAGAACTTCAGTATATCGAATTAGCAATGAGAGCTCTTCATTCAGTATATGGTTTGGACGATAAACTTTAGTCTAAATATTAAATTTTGATTTCATGAAAACTAATGCCATAATTTCAATTGGTGGGATATTTATCAAATGGAGATTAAAAAAAAATAAGACGATATATGATTGTGCATCTGCTCTCAATATTCCTGTTGAGTATCTGGACGCAGTTGAAAGAGGGGACTTCAAACTTCTACCGAGTCAAGACTACCTTGGTAAGGTAATAGATAAATACAAAAATTTCCTAAATATAACTGGAGATGATTATGATTCAATAATAGAAATTATTGCTGACTTTAATCAGCAAAACACCCAAAAGAAATTTCAATTATTATACAAAATTAGGCTAATAAAATTTTTCAAGAATTTTTCAATATTAATTCTCATACTAATTGCCGTCACAATAGTTATAGATGGAAACGTACTGGATAATCATTTTTTGTCGTTCTTAGATCATGATAGTACTAACCGCCAAACAGATTTAAATAATTCTAATTTAAATTATGGGTCAAATTATGATTTTAGCCAAATTCCAAACGATCTACCTCAAAATAATATTATTCAAATGACAGCAACTGGTGATGTTTGGTTAGAGATCTATA
>JAYPSX010000214.1:0-2549 GCA_038133315.1 Hyphomicrobiales bacterium | reverse complement strand
CCACCGGTTCGTCCTCTGATCTATTTTTTTCAGCTGGAACATATCCTCTACCTGTTCTTGCAATAAACTCCATTCTGATGTTTACTTTATCGTCTAATGTACAAATAACAGTTTCTGGATTAAGTATTTCAACATCGGATGATGATTCTATATCACCAGCTAGCACTGTACATGGCCCAGTCTTGTTAAGTATAAGCTTCACTTCTGAGTCTATGTGCATTTTTAATGCTATATCTTTAATATTTAAGATAATGTCTGTAACATCTTCTCTTACACCTGATATAGCTGAAAACTCATGAAGAACACCATCAATTTTTACAGACGTAATGGCGCTTCCTTGAAGAGATGAAAGAAGTATTCTTCTAAGCGTATTTCCAATTGTTAGTCCAAAACCTTTCTCAAGAGGTTCTACAGTTAGAACTGATATATTCTTTTCAGAATTGTCTTCTTTTATTTCAATCTTATTTGGTTTAATTAACTCTTGCCAATTTTTTTCTATCACGCTATTACCCCTTAATGTTTTAGATTTACCACTCTATCTGTTGTTTATACTCGACGCTTTTTTGGAGGCCTGCATCCATTATGAGGGATGGGAGTAACATCTTTTATTGATGTTATTGTAAATCCTGTCGATTGCAGAGCGCGAAGTGCAGACTCCCTCCCTGTTCCAGGTCCTTTAACCATTACCTCAATTGTTGCCATGCCATGTTCCATTGCTTTCTTTGCAGCATCTTCCGCAGCTACTTGAGCCGCGTAAGGTGTTGATTTTCTTGATCCCTTAAAACCCATACCACCCGCAGACGACCATGATATTGTATTACCTTGAGCGTCTGTAATTGTAATCATAGTATTGTTGTATGTTGCATTTACATATGCAATACCAGATGAGATATTCTTTTTTTCGCGTTTTTTTACTCTTGTTTTATCTTTGGCCATGGATCCTCACTACTTCTTCTTACCAGCTATTGGTTTGGCTGGACCTTTTCTTGTCCTTGCATTTGTATGTGTTCGTTGCCCTCTTACTGGAAGCCCTCTTCTATGTCTTAGCCCCCTGTAGCAGCCAAGATCCATCATTCCTTTTATATTCATTGCAACTTCACGACGTAAATCACCTTCAACAACATAATCAGCATCAATTGCTTCCCTGATTGCTATAACTTCAGCATCAGTTAATTCATTTACTCTTTTTGTTCTTTCAATATTTACCTTGGTACATATTTCCTTTGCCTTCATTGGACCAATACCATGTATTGATCTCAAAGCAATTTCAACTCGTTTATTTGTTGGAATATTTACTCCTGCTATCCTAGCCAATTTATATCTCCTTTTTTTAAGATAAATACGTGATTAAAAACATTTTGCCGTGATTATGATGCTTTTATATCAATATTTAATATCATTATCAATTATAATCGGTCCAAAAATTCTATTGTTTCGTGCCACTTGCTACCAATTTATCAATAAGCATATTCACGGTTTTTATATCTTGCATTCCATCTATTTTATTTACGAAATAATCTCTCTCATAATATGAGATTATTGGTTTTGTTTCTTGGTTGTATACATCTAGTCTTTTGCCCAGTATATCTGCATTATCATCATCACGAACTGAAGCACTTTCAGATGCTCTTTTTTGGATTCGCTCAAAAAGTTCCTCCCGATCTACAACTAATTCAATTAATAAATCGATGCTCAAATTATTTTGAGAGAGTAGTGCATTTAAACCCTCTGCTTGAGCAAGTGTTCTTGGAAATCCATCAAATATACGCCCAGGAGAAGCTTTTGTTTCTTCAATCTTATCTTTCATTATTTGTAAAATTAATTCATTATCTACAAGTTTACCACTTGCTAGTACGTCTTTTACAATTTTTCCGGTTGTAGTATTGTTCTTAATTGCGTCTCTTAGCATATCTCCGGTTGATAGTTGAACGTAGCCATATTTTTCAACTAAATAAGTTGCTTGCGTTCCCTTACCGCATCCTGGTGGACCTAACAAAATTAAATTCATCTTTTTTTGCCTCGAAGATTAGCCTTCTTGATTAAACCTTCGTATTGATGCGCTAATAAGTGACTTTGTACTTGAGAGACTGTATCCATTGTAACGTTAACTACAATCAATAGAGATGTTCCACCAAAATAAAAAGGAATTGCTGCGTAAGACATTAGTATTTCTGGTAGAATACAGATTGCAGCTAAATATGCTGCGCCAACACATGTTATCCTTGTTAAAACGTAATCTATATATTCTGCTGTTTTGTCACCAGGCCTGATACCTGGAATAAAACCACCTTGTCTTTTTAGATTATCCGCAGTATCTGATGGATTGAATACGATTGCTGTATAAAAGAAAGCAAAGAATACAATCAGAGATATATAGAAAGTTAGGTATAAAGGCGCTCCCCTTCCCAAATAGGAACTTATTATATTTAACCATTCCGGACCTTGTCCAGTTGAGAAGTTTGCAACTGTCATTGGAAGCAATAATAAGGATGATGCAAAAATTGGTGGTATAACTCCGGCAGTATTTATTTTCAGTGGTAAGTGAGAAC
>JAYPSX010000213.1:0-2559 GCA_038133315.1 Hyphomicrobiales bacterium | reverse complement strand
TGCTGACCATGCAATTACAGCAATTATGTGCAATGCTTTTACAATTAAATATGAAATACTTTCATCAATCATTTATGGCTCCTGACAATTTCTACGAGTTTTTTTACATTTTCAGGTGGAGTTTCTTTCAAAATACCATGGCCAAGACCAATGATAAAGGGATGATCTTTAAAAATTTCAATATTTTCTATTATATCATCTTCAAGGTTTTTACCACCGTTAAGCAGTATCTCAGGAGAGATATTTCCCTGTAAAATAACTTTTTCTTGTAATGTTTCTACAGCTTTAATTCTATTAAATGTGTGATCTAAAGCAATTATATCAACATTAGTATGATCAACAAAAGACTCATAGAAATTTGTTGAGCCTTTTGGAAATCCTATTATTGGAGTATTTGGGTAAGTCTTTTTGAGAGAAAGTGTAATTTTTTTTGTAGGTTTAATTACCCAATTCTCAAATTGCTCTTGACTCAAAACACCAGCCCAAGAATCAAAAATTTTTACAACATCTGCACCTGCTTGTATTTGTAAGCTGAGATAGTCAATAGATAATTCTGTAAGGATATTTAGTACCTCATCTGCAGTTACTGGATTTTTTTTCATCCAATCAATTGTTTGTGTAAAGTCAGACTGAGACTTCCCATTAATAAGATAGGATAAGACTGTCCATGGAGCCCCACAAAAACCGATTAAACTTTTTTCTTTAGACAACCTATCACGTGTTAATTTAATAGAATCCATAACATTCATAAGCTTAGAATTTTCTACAGCAATAGGCTTATTGATTAGAATTGACTCTCTAAAGTTAGGTTGAATGATTGGTCCTATTTTATCCTGAAAACTTAAATTGAAATTCATATTTTCAGAAATTAAAAGAATATCAGCAAAGATAATTGCTGCATCAAAATCAAAACGTCTAATTGGTTGTAATGTGACTTCAGAAGCATACTCTGGTGTGTAACAGAGTCCCAGAAAACTACCTGCTTTTTTTCTTACATCGTTATACTCTGGTAGATATCTTCCTGCTTGTCTCATTAACCATACAGGAGGCGGCAATATTTTTTCACCTTCACAAATTTTACACAAAACTGTCATAACATTTAATATATAAGGTTATTGTTATTGTTACTCTGTGGATGATGGTGTTTATTTTTCATCAACAGAATATCCACACTCATAAATATGATAATAATATCAATATATCAATAAATACCTTGTCATAGAAAAATATCTAATAATAACACTTCAATAATGATTACAGGGTATTTTCGTTAATATACTTATATAATATATGTGTGCATATCTTGTGAATATCTTGTAGATAAACTGTTTATAAAATATTGAAATTATTACTTATTAACAAATGTGTATATCGAGTGATTAGCTATACAGAAATAAATAATTGTTAATAAATATTGGAAAAAGTGTATAAAATAGTGCAGGTTTTATTTTTATAAGAATTTTTACTTAATTGTTCACATTATTGGAGTTTTTATTAACAGTGTCTGTTGAAAAAAAAATTAATTACAATATTCACATGGTTAGTGACTCAACTGGTGAAACCTTAACTACAATTGCAAAAGCAGTATTAGTTCAATATAAAAATCTTAAATTTGATCAGCATATGCATTCATTAGTTAGAAATAAAAAGCAAATAGAGCAAGTATACGAGGATATTAAGAAAAACCCAGGTATCGTGTTATGTACACTTTATGACTTTGAACTAAAGAAGGCTTTGCAGACCCTTTGTGAGGATTTGAATATACCATTAATAGACCCACTGGATAGTATTCATCAGTCTCTAACAACTTTATATGGAATAAAAAGTAGCCCAATTATTGGTGGTCAGCATCAATTAAATAGTGAATATTTCGAAAGAATTGATGCCATGAATTATACATTGGCACATGATGATGGTGTTATTTCAAATGATCTTAACTCAGCTGATGTTGTTTTAGTCGGTGTAAGTCGAACATCGAAAACGCCTACAAGTATTTATTTGGCTAATAGAGGAATAAAGACAGCTAATATACCATTTGTAAATGGAATACCGTTACCAAAAGAGTTAGCTTTAATAAAAGATCCATTAGTTGTTGGTTTAGTTGCAACCCCAGAGAGAATTATCCAAATAAGAAAAAATAGATTGATGGCACTAAATGCAAAAGATGACAGCAACTATGTTGATAAAAGAATGGTAAGTGAGGAGATTGTGCAGGCAAAAAAATACTTTGAAAATAATAAATGGCCTGTCATTGATGTAACCAGAAAATCAATTGAGGAAACAGCTGCTGAAATAATGCTGCTATATAGAGCTAAAAAATCGAATGACAATTAACCAAATAATATTAGCATCTAAAAGTTCTGTGAGAAAAAATTTACTGAGTAATTCAGGAATTAAATTTGAGGTAATTGGTTCAGATTATAATGAAAAGAATCTCCAAGATAAGTATCTTAATAAAAGTTGTTCTATTGATGAAGTTAAATATTTAGTAGAGGAACTTTCATTCCAAAAGGCATTAACGTTATCAAAATCTAATTTGAACTCATTAATAATTGGTTG
>JAYPSX010000212.1:0-2579 GCA_038133315.1 Hyphomicrobiales bacterium | reverse complement strand
TAGATTATTTAAAGTTGAAAAACGAAGCTAAATATAAAGAAATAATCAAAGATTTAGGAATTAGAAGATAAATAATAGATTGGAAAAGAATGTTTAACATACATACAGAAGAAATTACTTGGGGTGGCAGGAATCTTAAGATAGAGACAGGAAAAATAGCAAGGCAGGCAGATGGAGCCGTGATTGTAACATATGGTGGTACGTCTGTTATCGCCACTGTTTGTGCAGAAAAGAAGCCTAAGTCAGGGATTGATTTTTTTCCTCTCACAGTAAATTACCAGGAAAAATCCTATGCATCTGGTAAAATTCCAGGTGGATATTTCAAACGTGAGGGACGGCCTACAGAAAAAGAAACCCTGATTTCTAGGCTTATAGATAGGCCTATCCGCCCCCTTTTTGTAAAAGAATTTAAAAATGAAACACAGGTAATTGCAACAGTGTTAACATATGATCATGAAAATGATCCTGATATCGTTGCTATGATAGCTTGTTCCGCAGCTTTAACCATATCTGGAATTCCTTTTAAAGGGCCTATAGGTGCTGCAAAAGTTGGATATCAAAATAATGAATATATATTAAATCCAACCACAAGTGAAATGAGGGATACAAGCCTTGAGCTAGTTGTTGCAGGCACTAAAAATGCGATATTAATGATTGAATCTGAAGCATCAGAGTTAAGTGAAAAAGTAATGTTAGACGCAGTTATGTTTGCGCATGATTCAATGCAAGTTGTAATTGAAATGATCAAAAATCTTGCAAGAAAATGTGCCAAAGATCCGATGGAAATTGAATCAAAAGATCACTCAACAATGGAAACCTTCATTAAAGAAATTGCGAGAGTCAAATTAGAGGATGCATTTAAAATCATTGACAAACAGGATAGATACACTGAAGTTGCAAAAATCAAAGATTTTGTATTTGAAGAATTATCAAAAGAATATGGAGAGGATTATGATGATATTGCTGCATCTGATATTTTCAAAAATATAGAAAGTGATATCGTCCGTACTCTCATATTGAAAAACTCAAAAAGAATTGATGGTAGGGGTTTGGCAGACATTAGGCCAATATCAGTTGAGGTTGGTACACTTGCCCAAACACATGGTTCTTCACTTTTCACCAGAGGTGAAACACAAGCACTAGTTGTGACAACCCTTGGAACGGCTGAAGACGAACAATACATTGACTCTTTAGATGGTACTAAAAAAGAAAATTTTCTATTACATTACAACTTCCCTCCATATTCTGTAGGTGAAGTCGGTAGAATTGGTGCAACAGGTAGAAGAGAAATTGGTCATGGAAAGCTTGCATGGCGAGCTATTCATCCACTACTTCCAAGTAAAGATGATTTTCCTTATACTATTAGAATTGTCTCAGAAATAACTGAATCAAATGGATCCTCTTCAATGGCAAGCGTATGCGGAGCTTCTCTATCTCTAATGGATGCAGGCGTTCCAATAAGAGAGCCAATTGCTGGTATTGCTATGGGATTAATTCTAGAAGGAAAAGAATATGCAGTTCTATCTGACATTATTGGGGATGAGGATCATCTGGGCGATATGGACTTCAAAGTTGCAGGTACTAGCAAAGGAATTACCACACTACAAATGGATATAAAAATAGCTGGTATAACAAAAGAAATTATGAAAAAAGCTCTTGATCAAGCCAAAGATGGTAGAAAACATATTCTATCTGAAATGGAAAAAGCTATTAAAACTTCACGAGATGATGTTGCAGATAATGCTCCAAGAATTGAGACTATGAACATTCCTGTTGATAAAATAAAAGACGTGATCGGTTCAGGGGGTAAAGTTATTAAAGAAATGGTTGAGCAGACAGGCGCAAAAATAAGTGTTGAAGATTCAGGAGTTATAACAATCGCTTCCGCTGACAAGAATGCAATTGAAATGGCAAAAGAAAAAATTCATATGATCGTAGATGAACCAGAAGTCGGAGAGATTTATAGGGGTAAAATTGTTAAGATTGTTGATTTTGGAGCTTTTGTCAATTTCTTTGGTCCTAAAGATGGATTAGTACATATTTCACAACTAAGTAACGAAAGAACCTCACAAGTGACAGATGTTGTTAGCGAGGATGAAGAAGTGTATGTAAAACTAATTGGCTTTGATGACAGAGGAAAGGCTAGATTATCTATGAAAGGACTTGATCAAAAAACAGGTCTTGTAGTTAATGGTGATACGTCAACTGATGATGAGGTTAAACCTAAGAAAGCTAGGAAAAAGAAAAAGGATTAAACACTTATTTAAAACCTAATCTTGATTTTCGTAAATTGTTTTATCTTGCAGCATATCTGGGCGTGGGGTAGATATAATATTGTACCCAGAGTCAACGTAATGTACCTCACCAGTAACACCTGAAGAAAGATCACTAAGAAGATATATTGATGCTCCACCAATTTCATCAAGAGTGATGTTTCTTCTTAAAGGTGAATGTGTTTTTTGGAAATTAAACATAGCTCTCGCATCTGCAATACCTCCACCCGCTAATGTTCTCATAGGACCGGCTGATATTGCATTTACTCTGATACCTCTCTCACCAAAATCTGAGGCGAGATACCT
>JAYPSX010000211.1:0-2621 GCA_038133315.1 Hyphomicrobiales bacterium | reverse complement strand
CTCTTTTAATTAGAGGCTTTTTTATTTCAAACCCTAGGCATATCTTCTTCTTTTAGTTCAGTAACTTCTAATCCACGTAAGTAGGTTAAACTGACTTGTAAACTATTACATATTTAGTTCGGAATTAATTAATAGTAAAAAAAGAAGTTCGATGTTTTGAATTCTTTAAAAAAAATTGTAACTAGATGATAATTAAACTATTAAATATGAAAAATCTAATAACTATTATAATGGTTTTCAGTTTTATGTTTAGCTTTTCACAAGACCAGATTATAAAAAAAGATGGTTCTGAGTTAAATGTAAAAATTACTGAAATAAACGATACAGAATTAAAATATCAAAAAGAAGGTTTATCTGTTGCTTTTACATTAAGCCTTAATGATGTTCTTTTAGTTACTTTTTCAAATGGAGAAAGAATGACTTTTCAAGATGTTAAACCAAAAGAGGAAGAACCAAGTACTATTCTGCTTACTGCTGGCACAAGAATTCCAGTTGTAATTACCGAAACAATTTCGTCTGATAAAAAAGGTGGCAGAAAAGTTGAAGTAGGAGAATTAATTAATCTTAAAGTTCAAGCCGATGTTACTGATATAGATGGAAATGTATTAGTTAAACAGGGAACTCTAGTCAATGGTACAATTACTGAAGCTGAAAAAAGAAAAGCTGCTGGAACTAAGGGAAAATTATCTTTTACTGTAGAATTTGTTAAAGCAGTTGATGGACAGTCAGTTCCTGTTAATTTAAAATACTCATTTGCAGGTAAAAATAAATCTGCTGTAGCAATTGGAGCTGGAGCAGTAGTAGCTGCACCTTTGTTATTAATTAAAGGTAAACCTGCAATAATTCCTGAAGGTTCAGCATTTAATGCATTGGTGGTTGGTGATAAAAAAATTAAATTAAATAAATAATTTTCATTTTCCACTAAATATTTAAAGCCCCTTTTTGGGGCTTTTTAATTATAATTTTTGTAATTCATCTTATATTGTATTTTGATAAATTAATATCTTTAATTATGATTAAGCGTTTAGCTTTTATATTGTTGTTTTCATACTATTCGAACGCTCAACTTCACCATTCAACAATTTCTGGTCAATCAGCTACTATAGATAAGTACAATGTTAAAGTTCTTCAGACTGTAGGTCAGGTTAGCCCAATTGGCAATTATATCTCAAACAGAGCTTCTGTCATTCAAGGTTTTCAACAACCATTTTTGAAATTTAAGATAGAAGAGCTAATGGTTAATGAAGGTATTTTAGCATATCCAAATCCATTTAATTCTGACCTTAATTTTAAATTCAATAATCTAAAACCAAAAAATTTAACAGTTGATATATACGACGTAAACGGAAGATTTATAAAATCAATCAAAATTGATAGAATTGATGATGAAATCAAGCTTAATTTAGAATACCTTATGTCAACTGAATATATAATACGCCTTAGAGGTTCAAATATTAATTACTCAACTAAAGTCATTAAAAAATGAAAAAAATAATTCTCCCCTTTCTATTGTTTTTTGTGTCATATAATTACAGTCAAACTATATTTTTTAATACTGGTGTTAATATGACTACATATGATTATCAAAATAATGAAGGAAATTCAAATAATAATGTTACCTCATCAAATGGAACTTTCTACGAGTTAGGTTATGGAATCCCTCTCGATTACTCTGGAAGAAGTCGTGGCTGGGGAAGATACTCTAAGCTATTTTTTAAAACCAGTATTAAATTAAACAACTATAATGCGACAGGGGGAAATACACTAGATAATTATGATTGGAAAGCTCAGTATATAGGACTTAACACAGGACTTGAATATTTACTTTTTGATAATAGCTCAGTTTCTGCGTCAGTTGAAGGTAGATTAGGATTTGAAACACTTCTTAATGGTAAACAAAAAATTGGAGGAGAAACTTATAATCTAAAAGACAATGAAGAATTTAATGGACTATTTATAACTCCAAAAATGGGTGTGAATATTTTATACAATGTTACTGAGGATGTTGGATTAGGGGGAGGTATTCATTTTTCAAAAGCATTATCAATGAAAGGTGAGACTGAAGGTGAAAAATTACAGTTTAATAATACCATTTTAAGTTTTGGTATAATAATACAAGCATACTAATATGAAGAAGCTAATATTATTTATTTGTGTTTTATTCTCTATTTCTGTGTTCTCTCAAAGAACAGGAATTAGTTATCAGGCATTAATTATTAATCCAAACGGAGAACAACTTCCAGGTTATAATAATCAGAATTCTCCCCTTGTAAACACAGCAATTTGTCTGGAATTTATCATTCAAGATGATAATAATGCAGTTGAATATTCAGAATACCAAAGTGTTACTACAGATAAATATGGAATGGTAAACCTTACTATTGGCACAGGTGATTATGCCGGTGGATATTCTGGTGGATGGAACGGCATAGTCTGGAGTGAAAAATCAAAAAAATTAAAAGTAAATATTGATATAACAGCAGCTTGTTCAAGATTTACTGAAATAAGTAATCAAGATTTAACCTCAGTTCCTTTTGCTCTTTTTGCACCTGGTCAAGAAGGTAGAGATGGTGAAAGTGCATATGAAATATGGCTAGCTGAGGGTAATGTAGGAACAGTAT
>JAYPSX010000210.1:2133-2664 GCA_038133315.1 Hyphomicrobiales bacterium | reverse complement strand
ATTGGCTGGAAGCCACTGCGCACCGAGTCTCGCGGTATTTCCTCACGGAAAACCATATTTTTAATTAGTAAGAATGTAATTATTGAGCAGCCTTATTTTTAATTACTGTGCAAATACATTCAGGGCTTTTATTTCCATGGTTGCTTGGAAGATGAGCAGTAGTTGATGACTTGAAATGAAGAGATTCTGAGTGACCAATTACCCATTCATTTCCAAGATGATTGGAAATCTTTCTTTTTCCTAGCCCAGATAAAATACAAGAGTGTATTTTATTGTCCCGATCTACGTAAAGAGACCTATAACCCTGAATATGGTTTCTTCCAGGTTTTGGAGGAATAAACTTGTTTGATGATTTACTATGTTTCTGGATATGAATATGAATATTATCTTGATTTACAAAATTAGTATTAAATTTTTTTTCATTTTGATTATTTGAACTATTTTTTATTTTTTGTATTTTGATTCCACTTGGATTTTTTATTGGATGATATGGGTGAATTCCAATAAAAATATTTGGATCAACTGGTACAA
>JAYPSX010000210.1:0-2033 GCA_038133315.1 Hyphomicrobiales bacterium | reverse complement strand
CGACTGTCTCAGTTGGAACAACTGGAACAACTGGATCAACTATTGTCGTTGGAGGTTGTGGATCAACTGGTACAACGACTGTCTCAGTTGGAACAACTGGAACAACTGGATCAACTATTGTCGTTGGAGGAACTACCTCAGGTTTATGTGTCTCAACTTGAGTTATTGGAGGATCAGGTACAACCTCAACATGAGTCCCACCAGAGGAACTGCCACATAAATTTGGAAAATTCTTGGCAGCAGGAGTAGAGCAAACTCTGTGGTTTACAGCATAAGCAAAGTTCGTTGTTAAAAAAGATAAAATTATTGAAGAAAATAATAGAAGTTTTAATTTTGTTGTAACAATTACCATGTATATTGACCTTGAAGATAAAATTCAGGTTGTTTTGATAGATTAGAATTTTCACCATCGTGAATTGGTGACGCAATCCATGCATTTAAAGAAAAACTATTATTAAAAGTGAATCTTGAACCCATACCAATGCTTACAAGTTCATTATTTTCTGGGCGACCTATAGAAACCTCGTTTTTTTTGTTATTGATATAAGTTCCATCAACAAATAGATATGGTGATATACCTGCAAAATTTAATTTATTTGGATAAATTGTGTTTGCAACTTCAACAGTTGCACTGATCCCATTATTTCCAGCATATTGAAAAGAGGAGAATCCTCTTTGCTTATCCATTCCTCCAAAGCTAAATAATTCAAATACTGGTTGATCTTTAGAGCCAATCTGAGCTGATATTTCAATTAAGACTTCAGTGGTAGGATGAATTAAAGGAATCCATGAAATATAACCTAACCCTGCACGAATTGAAGAATAATTTTGATCAGAATCAGAAAGTTTTTGTCCTGCTGATAACGTTAATCCATATGAAAATGTATCTCCGAATTCATTCTCTTCTAAACTAAACCAGGATGCTCTTACTGCAGCATGTTCATCTTTGGAAGTAAAATTATCATCATCATTTCTATAATCTAATTGAACATAACCTGTTTTAGATTTAGTAATTGTTCTTAAAAATTGATGGCCTAGAACCGCAGTAACTGAATTAGTCTTTGTTTCGTAACTATTTTGATTTCTAAAATTATAATTTGCTGCTGAATTGATGTGTGAAATTCTAAATTCAGAAAAACTTCCAATAGTATTAATTGGAAATTGATAAGATATTTCTCCAAAATATGATTCACTGTCGGATTGCTCACCAACAACACCCTCAAATCTAAGAATATCACCCCCAGTAATAACAGAATATATTTCCTCATGAAACATTAATTCACCTCCAGAAAAATCATCAGTAGGAATGTTCATAATAGAAATACTACCTGCATGCTCTTTCTCAATGCCCGACATAATTGCATGATAATCATTTGTATTATTTATGCGTTCAAAGCTAATAGTAGAAGACAATCCATGAATATCATTTAACAAACCAATTATGTGCTCTAATTCGTCAATCCGGGGAGCTTGTATTTTTAGTTTTTCTAAATAGCTGGAGGCTATTTTTTTTGTTTTCTCATTAATACCTAAGATAGAAAAATCTTTAATTTCACCTAAGTCAATAAATATAACTGAATCTTTTACTTGAACAGTAGATAAAAAATAACCTTCATTTTCAAGAAAATATACTAAATTATTTGCAATTTCATTTATATTTTGATCAGAATCAGGTTGAAATTTATCATTCAGGCCTGATGGCATACCTTCTATAGAATAATTAGGCGACGAAAATACATTTGCGCAAAAAAAAATTGCAAATATTAATACTGTTTTTAGAATTTTTATAATGTACATACAAATATATTAATCTGTATTAGTATTGTTTCGAAATAAAATTTATAAAAATTATGAATTTATAAGGCCTAGATATGAAAAACCTTTATCTATAAAGGGTTCTAGGAGTTTATAGTGGCGGAGAGCGAGTGAGAAATGAATTGATGGTTAAGAGTGCAAATAAATTTGAACACACCCCGGTCACACTTGACTCCAAAACCCATCTCAAATACACTTAAATCGTAATTTTTTATTAA
>JAYPSX010000209.1:0-2671 GCA_038133315.1 Hyphomicrobiales bacterium | reverse complement strand
AACAAATTAACAAATGGGTTGTCTATCCGAGCGGATCTGAAGGCTATCGTACTGCCGAAGTAACATTGGGAGGCGTTGCTGCCAATGAATTATCATCAAAGACTATGATGGTGAAGAAACACCCTGGTTTATATTTTGTTGGGGAATTGGTTGACGCCACAGGTCATCTTGGTGGTCATAATTTCCAGTGGGCCTGGTCATCAGGATATGTAGCGGGTATTAATGCCTAGTGTATAATCTTTAATTATCACAAATTAATTTTTGATTTTTTGTGTTGCTGACAATGATGTTTGTCTGAAGTATAATTCTCATGAGGAATTATGATGCATAAAATTACTTTTTTAGGCTACAGCAAAAATGAAACAACTCTAATTAATGAATTAGAACAAAGAAATTGTTTAGTTCAAACTTTTTCAAGAAAGATTAATCTATCAGATGTTAAAGGTAGTGATTTAATTATTAGTTTCGGATATAGCCATATTTTGAAATCTGATTTCATAGATAATTGTGGATGCCCAATCATAAATTTACATATAGCTTATTTGCCATATAATAAAGGTGCACATCCTAATTTTTGGTCTTTTTATGATGATACACCGAGCGGAGTCAGCCTGCATTTAATAGATGAAGGAATTGATACAGGACCAATTTTATATCAGAAACAGATTAAATTTGATCATGAAAAAACATTTGCCGATACGTACAAACGATTAAAAAAAGAAATAGAAGGCCTTTTTGTGGAAAATATACAATCAATCCTAAAGAAAGAATGGACTGAGAGAAAACAAATAGAAAAAGGTACTCTGCATTATATTAAGCATTTGCCAAAAGAATTTAGGGGATGGGATGCACTAATCGAACCTGAAATAAAACGCTTAAAAAAAATTAGAGGTAACTAAATGACAACAAATTTAGAGTTTGAAACTGTTATTCCAACCCAAAAACAAATTGATGATTTATATTTATTATTATCAGAAAGAAAATATTTTATCAGCCATAGCATTCTGCCAACAAAAAAAGAACATCAGGAATTTGTCTCCAATAATCCTTATTTAGCATGGTATTTAATTCGCAGAGGAAGGGATTTAATTGGTTCAGTTTATGTTCAGGATGATAATTCAATAGGTATAAATATTAATAACTCAGTCAAAGAAGATATCGTTAATATAATTTCTTACATAAAAAGTGAGCATAAACCACTTTCAGCAGTTAAATCGCAGCGTAGAGGAGAATTTTTTATAAATATCTCTTCAGACAATGAAGATCTTTTGAGGATTTTAAACGAGATTGGAGCAAAAGAAATTCAAAGATCATTTGTTATTTAAGAGGGATAAAATGGATTTTGGTATAAAAAATTACATCAATATGTATAAAAAAAAGGGACTACGCTATCCAATTTCATATTTTTTTCAAACACAATTATTTGATTTAATAAATGGAACAGATACTCATATTTGGTTACCCAAGGAAGAATATAGAGATAAACCATCAAATTTTGAAAATGGAACAATGTATATGAGTAGTTGGACTGAAACTATTAGGCAGGCAACATTGAAAGCAATAAATATTTTTTCATTGGTGCACGAGGATATAGCATTAATTGATTTAGGATGCGGGAAGGGCAAGGTTCTGTGTGTTTGGAGTAAAATGTTTCCCAAAGTACAAAAAATAATAGGAGTTGAATATAGCCCTCATTTAATTGAAATCTGTCTAAAAAATCTTCACAAAATCTCTGCAGATAACGTACAAGTAATCTGTGATAATGTTGCCAATGTTAACATACCCTCCAATAGTAAAGTAAATATTTTTTATTTGTATAATCCTTTTGATGAACAAATCTTACTAAAATTCTTGGATAAGTTTAAAAATATGAATAGTATTATAATTTATACCAATCCCATATATATTGATATTTTCTACAAAAAGGGTTTTAAAAAAATTTTTGAGAAAAAAAGCTGGCATCCAAATGCAGCCTATACTCTATTGGCCAACAAGATAGTAAAATAAATGATAAAAGAACTTATAAATTTTATTGTAAATGCGGTGGACAATTTATGAGTACAATAGCAATAATGCAACCAACTTTTTTTCCCTGGTTAGGATATTTTGAGTTAATAAATAAGGTCGATAAATTCGTTTTCTTAGATAATGTTGAGATATCTAAACAAAGTTGGCAAACAAGAAATTTCTTTCTCTCAAATAATCAATGTCATTGGAAGTCTATCCCAATCAAGGGCAGTTCTAAAAGTATGATTAATGAAGCTGAGATAATTAGACTCGATTTATTTTTTAAAAAGTTTTTAAAATTTATAAAACAAAACTTCAACAATGAGGAGTTAGATGGAATACATAAACTTATAAATCAGATAAGTAATCAACAAAAAGTGGTAAATTTAGCAGATTTTAACATTAAGCTTGTAGAGTGGGTTCTAGATCTTTTTAATATACAAACTGAAGTTTACAGATCCAGTCTGCTTCAAAACACAATGGGAGCAATGAAAACAAGAGATGAAAAAATAATTGATATTGTTCAAAAACTATCATGTGATAATTATATTGCTGCTACAGGGTCAAAAGATTATATGGAAAAATTTGGCTTAAGAAAATATCCATTTAATGTTGAATTCTTTAATTACCCAAATTCTAAAAAAATATCAATATTTTATGATGG
>JAYPSX010000208.1:0-2681 GCA_038133315.1 Hyphomicrobiales bacterium | reverse complement strand
GTGTAAGAAAGGTCTTCTAATGTTAGATCCTAAAATTTGATCGTAAACAGATGAAGTTCCAGCTGGTACTAAAACACCTTTAATGTCTGCAAATAATCCTCTTGTAGACTTGTTGTTTAAGTATTTCCAGTCAGTTTTGTAGAAGTCATAAGAACCTCTTCTAAATCCAGAGAAACCTAGATTTAAAGCCATATCTTGTGAATTTTCAAATACACCAAAAGATGTACCTCCACTAAAGTTTGCATTTACTTGACCAAGACCGTCATCTAAAATTAGATTTGAGTTTCTGTCTAAGAATAACATATTTTCTTCGATAGATCCTTGTTTATCTAATTCTTTTAGAATTAAATCAAAATCAGCAATTACGTCATTAGCTGTATCAAATGCACTTGTAGCAACGATACCTCTACTTTCTAATGCAGAGAATAAACCTTCAGTTCCTGAGTTAGCTCCTAAGATTGAATCAACACCACCAGCAGAAGTAGATTTAACTGCTTCAACCATTGACATTTCTAAATAATCTTCAAATCTTACTCTTGTATCACCTTCAGCTTTTAGATACCATAAGTATCCGTTTTGTCCGCCTTCGCCTGAAACTTCAACCCAACCGATTTGAGCAGCGTCAGAACCAGAAATTTCAAATTTGTCTTTTAAGATAATTGGTTTATTTGTAAAAGACTCAAATTCTGGAGTTACTGAACCGTCCATAGCCGCTTGTCCTTTTTTGAATTCAGAACCATAAACGAAGAATGAACATGTATTTGCTGCGTTATCAGTTGCAGTATCAAATCCTGTGACAGCACCTACAGTTGCACCTCCTACATAAGGAATTGCAGTTAAAGTAGTGTTATCAGAAGCAATAGCTGAAACATAACATTTAATGATAGTTGGTGCAGATTGATTATCAGATAATACAATTGTTTGACCAACTCTTACAGCGTGAGTACCACTACTTGCAATAGTAATAACACCCGCATCAGTTACAGAAGCACCTTCGTAAGCTAAGTGTAGTCTTCCTTGCTCAGACCAAATAACTTGATCAGAAGCCATAGGCATTTCTGCCCCGACCATTCTTAAAAACGAAGATACAGATCTGTTTCCGTATTTTTCCACTTCTTCAGCATATAGCTCTGGTAAATATTGTTGTGACCAGTTGCTACCGCTAGCTCCGTGGAAGTTTAAATAATTTGATGCCAATACTGATTTACTCGCATAAGGAGTAAGGTCAGTAGGCAATGAAAAAGTTGCACTTGCCATTTTAAATTAATTTTTAAGTTTTAATAGTTTTTTAGTTTTAATTTTAGCTTTGAATTACTATCACCACTTACCGCTCTAACTTTAACTCCACCTGCTTCAACATAACCATCTGCAGTTTTTCTAGGATCCATATTAATGTTCTTAGCTTCTGCAGTCATTTGTTTTATTGCGTCGGCTTTGCCTTGCTCATAAAAATGATTTGCTAGTGCGTCAGGGTTAGAAGCAGCAAATAAAGATTTATGAAAATCAGCAGCATTATTGAGAAGTTGATTCTCATTAACATATTTATCAAAAACATTTGATAAATTCTGCGACTTAACTTTATTTACATCACTCACATTGAATCTAAATTTTTTGTCTCCAACTTTGAAATTAAAACCTTTAAAATCATCATTAAAAACTTTATTAGTTTCATTTTGAAAATGTGATGTTTGCTTCTGAAGTAACTCTTCAGCTGATTTTTGCTCATTATTGTAACGGTTAAAAAAGTCTATTGCTTTTTGTTGCTCAGGAAGTAACTTAGAACCCAACTTGACTTCTTTGTAATATTGATCCTTGAGCCCTGTTAAAAAGTCTTTAGCATTTGCAACCGCTTCTTTAAGAGCTAATTTTTTTCTTTTTATATCTCTATCCTCATCCACTTCTTCGTCAAATGAAAATTTGTCATCCATAAGGAATTGTATTTCATCATAACTTAAATGAGGTTTAGTTTGTTTATAATATTCTACTAACAATGTGTTCTCATCAACGTTAGTATAATCCGCATTTAATCGAACATAATCTTCTAAACTTCCACCTGTTTCTTCCATAAACTTAATTAAGTCTTGGATATTTTCTGGTAGATTTAATTCTTCTTTAACTTCTGTTTCTTCAACCGGTTCAACTTTGCTTTCTTCTTTTTCTGCAGCCACTGCAGCCTCGTCATTACTGATTTCCTGTTCATCTGTAATTTCTTCTACTATCAGAGTTTCTTCTTGTTGTACTTCTTGCAGTTCCACTTCGGCTTCTTGCCCTGCTTCTTCATTCTCGCTGCTTCCGCGTAACACGCTTTCATCTGTGCTTTGTTCTTGAACGGCATCCTCTTGTTGATTTTGTTCGTTAATTTTGTTTAAATCTAATTTGTACATTCCATCCTCTTTGGTGGATATACCGGCATTTTCTAATACCGTTTCTTCTTTTTCGGCCATAGACTTTGGTTGTTCGTCTACAGCTGAAACTTTAATGTCTTCTGCCATAATAAAATATTATATAATTATTTAAAAATTTATCTTGGTTCAAATTGCTCTAAACCAAATCCACCTAGATTGTCAAACCCTGCAGATTCAAAGTTTTTTGGTGGTGCACCAGATTTTCTCTGGTCTATAAGTTCACTTTGTTGTGAAGCTTGTATTTTTGTTCTTTCGTCTTTACGATCTTCTTTATAC
>JAYPSX010000207.1:0-2700 GCA_038133315.1 Hyphomicrobiales bacterium | reverse complement strand
ACATCATTTACGCAACTCTCAACTATGGGTCTTATTTCTGATGAAACCAATTTATCTTTTGTTTGACTTGAAAATTTGGGGTCTGGAAGCTTAACAGATAAAACACAAGTCATTCCTTCGCGGGCATCATCACCTGTAATTTGTATTTTATCTTTTTTTGCATGATTAACTTGAGCTGCATAATTATTGATAGTTCTGGTCAAGCCAGCTTTGAAACCAGCAAGGTGGGTCCCTCCATCTCTTTGAGGGATGTTATTAGTGAAACATAATATATTTTCGTGATAGCTATCATTCCAGGAAAGCGATATTTCAACTGATAAGCCATCCTTTTCTAAATGAAGGTTTATCGGGCTATCAATCAAGGGCTGTTTGGACTTATCCAAATATCTTACAAATTCTTCCAGGCCACCTGTATAATTCATTGTTACCGACTTATTATCAGTTCCTCTGTTATCTAATAAATTAATGTGGACACCAGAATTCAGAAAGGCAAGTTCTCTTAATCTATGTTCAAGTGTCTGAAAATTAAACTTTATATTTGTGAAAGTCTTTGTTGAAGGATGAAATATAATTTCTGTTCCAGTTTGTCCATCCTCACATTTACCAGTAACCTTCAAACCCTCTTTGGGAACACCATCAAAAAAAGTCATCTCATGAACAGAATTATTTCTGTATATTTTTAAATCTAATTTTGATGAAAGTGCATTAACCACGGATACTCCAACACCATGCAATCCTCCAGAAACCTTATATGAATTTTGATCAAACTTACCTCCTGCATGAAGTTGCGTCATAATAACCTCAGCGGCAGAAATTCCTTCGCCTTCATGTAAATCAGTTGGTATTCCTCTACCATTATCTTTTACAGTTACAGATCCGTCTGGATTCAGGATAACATCTACTTTGTCACAATATCCCGCAAGCGCTTCGTCAATTGAATTATCAACTACTTCATAGACCATATGATGGAGACCTGAACCATCATCAGTATCTCCAATGTACATCCCTGGTCTTTTTCGCACTGCATCCAGACCCTTCAGGACTTTAATAGAACCTGCGTCGTAATCAGTACTAATATCGTGATTTTTATCGCTCATAAGAAGGATGTTTTGTGTTTTTTTTAATACTTATATTAGATAAAAAAAAACTTGATTCTGCAAGTTTTTAATGGATTAACACACTTTCTAGATTAGTTTTCCATCACTAATCTCAAAAATATCAGTTTTATTACTAATATGACTAAAAAAATCAGGTGAAGTGCCGGTAAACCAAGCTTGAGATCCAATATCTGATATTTGATCAAATAAGTTTGCAAGCCTCTTATTATCCATATGTGCTGTGATCTCATCTAGCAATAGAATTGGTAAGTTATTATTATTATTATTTAAAAATACCCTAGCTTCTGCAAGTATCAGTGAGATAAGAAGGTTTTTTTGTTCACCAGTTGAACAATTCTCGGCAAACATATCATTCTTTTTATATAAAAGAGTAAAATCGGTTCTATGTGGCCCAAAATTTGCCTTGAAGGTTGCTTTATCTTTCTTGCGGGACTCAAAGAATAAGTTTTTAAAATTTTCCTCTATTTCTTCCATACCAGAATGAAGATTTATATTACCTATCTCTTCCCTCATAACAATCTTTGCGGCAGGAAATAAATTTGATCGGACTTCTTCCTCCATGATTTTATTTATTTTACTTACTGCCAAATCTCTTGAAATAAATATCTGTGTCGCTAATTGAGCTATTTGTTTTTCTATATTGTCAAGCCATTTATCTTCAATAATATCCAATCGTGCCAGTACCTTATTTCTTTGCATAATCAATCGCTCATAACTTTTTAAATTTTCAGAATGTTCTATTTCTAGAAGATTTATTAATTTATCAAAAAATTTACGTCTATCACTCCTTTGCCCTATGAATAGACCATCCATTTGAGGTGTTAACCAGATTATGCCTAGATAATTTGTAAATATTTTTGGGTTTTTGTATGAAGTTCCCTCAACTCTGCACTGCCTTGTTTTCCCATTTATAAGATCGGTTTTATTAATTCCCGTGCCAAGTTTTAAATTTCCCAGTTCACTATAAACCTCCATGAAGACCGACCACCCACCGCTTCCATTTGTATTTGACTGATCAGCTAAATTTGATCCCCTTAAACCTCTGCTTGCTGTAAACATTGATATAGCTTCTAGAACGTTTGTCTTGCCAGATCCATTTGAACCTGTTAATAGGATAAAGTCTTTATCGGTAGTTATAGATGAATAGCTGTGGTTCCTAAAATCAGTTAAATTAAGTTTACTGATTTTTGTTAAATTTCTTGTGCTTTTATCATCAACCATAAAATGTTCATTTCTGATTATTCAAATAACACTTGACTTATTTTTCTGATTTACTGACCCCAACTCTTGCTGGTCTCAAAATACGGTCATTAATACGATAACCAGGTTCAACTAAATGAACGATAATACCGCTCTCATTTTCTGAGTCAGGGACTTCAAACATTGCCTCATGCATTGTAGGATCAAATTTTTCCCCAGAAGGGTCGAATCTTGTAATTCCATTTCTAGAAAAAATTTGTGTCAAAGAGCGTAAGGTTAGTTCTACCCCATCATAAAGAGTTTTAGTTGCATCATTTTTTTCAAAATCTATATCTTTTACGCTTTCTATTGCTCTTTCAAGGTCATCTGCAACAGTTATTAT
>JAYPSX010000206.1:0-2704 GCA_038133315.1 Hyphomicrobiales bacterium | reverse complement strand
TTGATCAATCTGATTTTTTTGCGATTTTAATTCATTTGCGTCAATTATGCGTTGATAATGTTCCGCATGTTGTAGACAACTTTCTGCAGATACAGGGTCACCGGAAGATTGATACTCTCTAGACAAAGCTTGGTACTTTTCAACAATCTGAATAGCACTCCCTTTTATTTTAATATCAGGTCCATTTGATTCAAATAGCCTAGAAGAATTATTTGGTCTACGCGGTCTATTTCTATTTTTTTTTCTAGCTGGTAAAGGTACCATTTGCTCCTATTCACCACCTTTATAATATCGATGGTATTTACAAGAATATAATGAATTTATTGGTAGAAGCTAACTACGTGTAATTCTTGTAATTACAATTTATCAGTAAGCTCTAATGTATATATATATACTTATCTCATATATTTCAAACTAATTTATAAAAAAATTATTGTTTAATTAAAATAAGCCTATCTTTTTTATTATAATCTTTTCGTATTTCTATTTTTTCTTTTTCAAAACCATACTTGATGAAACTTTCAATTACCTTATTTTTATTCTCGGAGAACAATTCCATCACAATCATACTTTGTAGGTTTAACTCATTGTCATTCAATTGACTTAGTATGTTTTCATAACAGCTTAATCCATCATCTCCTCCGTCTAATGCTAAGATGGGATCAAAATCCTTAACTTCAGTTGCAAGCTCTGATATTTGATTATTTGGAATATATGGTGGATTTGATATTATAACATTAAATGAATTAATATTAATTGACTCAAGCCAATTGGATACAACAAGAGATAGTCTATTATCAAGAAAATATTTCCCAGCATTTAATGAGGCAACTTGTATTGCCTTTTCACTTATATCAAGACCTAAACCTCTTGAATTGCCCAATTCCAACAGAAGTGTAATTATTAAGCATCCAGAACCAGTACCAAGATCTAGGATTTTAATATCCTCATCCTTTGAGAAGTTTTCCTTTACTACATCAATTATTAACTCACTATCTGGACGAGGATCTAGTACAAAATCATTTACAATGAATTCTCTTCCATAAAACTCCTTACTCTGAGTAATCTTCGAAGTTGGTTCACCCTGCCCCCTCCTAATAATGAATTTTGAGTATTCTTTCAGCTGTTGAGTTGATAATTTTTGATCATGATTTATTATCAAATATTCCTTTGATACCTTGAGGTAATGTGCGAGCAGAATTGTGCTATCCAACTCGGGCATTGTCACACCATAATTTTTCAGTTTATTAGCGGCATCTTTCAATACAGTACTAATTGGATGCATTATGATTTATCACCTGCAAGTTTCTTGGCTTTATCCTCCGCAGCTAGAGCGTCGATTATCTCCTGTAAACCCTCCGACTCAATTACTGCAGATAATTTATGTAATGTGAGATTAATTCTATGATCAGTTACCCTTCCCTGAGGAAAGTTATACGTTCTTATTCGTTCAGATCTATCTCCACTTCCAATTTGAGATTTTCTATTAGACGCTCTCTCTTGATCTTTTTCGAACTTTTCTTTTTCATAAAGCCTAGCTCTGAGGACTTTCATTGCCTTTTCTCTATTACGATGTTGTGATTTTTCATCTTGCTGAGATACAGTAACACCTGTTGGTAGATGGGTAATGCGAACAGCACTGTCAGTTGTATTCACAGATTGTCCACCAGGTCCACTGGCTCTAAAAACATCAATCCTTATATCCTTTTCTTCAATTTTAATATCAACCTCTTCAGCTTCAGGCAGAACAGCAACTGTTGCAGCTGATGTGTGGATTCTACCACTTGATTCTGTATTTGGGACTCTTTGAACTCGGTGGACACCAGACTCAAATTTTAGTTTCTGATACACATTTTTCCCTGAAATATTAGCAATAAATTCTTTATAACCGCCAAAATCTCCTTCGCTGGTGGTCATTACTTCAACCTTCCATTTGTTACTATCTGCAAATCTTAAGTACATCCTTGCTAAGTCACCCGCAAATAATGCAGCTTCATCTCCACCTGTCCCAGCACGTATTTCTAATATTACACTCTTTCCATCATCTGCGTCTTGAGGCAGTAATAGCTCATTTATTAGGTCCTCTGTTTCTTCAATTTTTCTCTCAGTATCAAGCAGCTCCTTTTTTGCAAAGTCAATTATTTCAGGATCTTCTTGTTCTTGACCAACTAAAACTTCAAGATCTATCTTTTCTGATAACAAATGTCTATAATTTATGATTGTCTTCGCTAATTCTTCTATATTTGAGAACTCAATTGCCAATTTAGCATATTCATTCCTATCGCCAGTTAGGTTTAACATTTTTTCTTGCAATCGAGTATAGTTTTCAAGAATTTTATCCAGTTTCTTATTATCAAACATCTACTTGCCTATATTTATGCCTATAATAAATCATTTAATTTGAATATATACAAATCATTATCTTTTCTATCTTTGTGATTTATCACCATTTCTCCATTCCTAATTATTAAATTAGATGGTGAGTTTGTTGAGATAATTTCATCACCATTCGCAAGGAAAGAATACCTTTCATTCTTTTTCATATTTTTTGATAAATAAATATCACCCCTCTCATTATAGATCTCCAACCAAACATCACCCGTCGCTGTAATTTGAATAATATTATTTTGAGGCAGATCGTTTGGGATTTGGCTAAAATCATAATTTGACCCATAACCTAAATCTGAATTATTTGAGTCTGTTT
>JAYPSX010000205.1:0-2705 GCA_038133315.1 Hyphomicrobiales bacterium | reverse complement strand
TAATCCGAGACAAACAGCTACAAGATATAATATATCACTAACAATCATTCCAATGGCTAAATACAAGCACGCGTATGCACCTGATGTTAAAGCGCGCGCTAATAACGCAAACACACCGGGACCTGGTGTTATACCAAATATAAAAATAACAATAAAAAATGATATTGAACTGCTTATTGACATGATGGTAAATGCTTTATTCTATTTAATAACCTGTATTAACTTATCTGTCATATTGAAATTCAGAACAGGATTTCATGCAGAATTAATTGAATTTAAGAGTTCATTCTCAATAATTTGAGCAGCTTTATTGAGATTCTCTTCCATATCACCAAATCTAGAGTATATCTTTTCAAAATTGTATGACTCAGATTTTACTGTTTCCAGAAAAGATTCTATGTCATCAATTCCATTTATGACAGGTAATTCATTGAAAATAGGCAATCCCTCATTGAAGATAGCAGCGGGTTTTTTTTGATAAATACAATCCAAAACTGTTGTTGATGTTGGTGATACCATTGCATCACAAAGATCTATGACATCATGAATGGTTGCACCAGCAAGTGGGCCATGGTAATGCCTGGAAAATAGTATATTAGGATATTTTTTTTCAAGATCCCTGTCTATTTTCCTATGTGACCTTCTTATTTTACCTCGATGCGATCTGATTATGATACCTAAATCAGGATTTCGTTTTACCAAATCCTCAATCATATTATAGAAGTTATAAATATTACTTTCTGTGTATCTCTCCCTTCCCCATCTAAATGAATGACAAATTAAAAGTCTGAAAGGATACTTTTTTTGCCATTTAACAACAGCATCATCTTTCTTTCTTATTGATAAGATCCTTTTTTTAATAAAACCTACTTCTTTTGATCTTTTTATAGATTCATTCGAAATTGCATAATTATCCCCCTTGAGATCCCACAATAATAATGCTGAACTGTAATAATCTAATTTTTCCCCTTGAATGACTTCTTCATTTATACCAACCTGGAAAACTCCATGTTGTAAAAAGATAGATCTTTTGCCTATCTTTTTCATGTAAGCCCCTCTTTGACGTCTTGTTGTTGTATCAAAATTTGGGTCAGCAATAGTTAAAACAGCATCTGATTTTTTTATTTCGTTCCAAAATGCTAATTTCATGGATAGTTTCGAGCCTTTTTCGGGAACAAACCCATTCATCTTAAAGGCTTCATTAAGACGCAGTTCCTTCCTGAGTAATTTGGAATAAACTATAACTTTAACATCTAAATTTTTTCTATGATAGATTTTTGCAAGAATTGGATACAAAGACTCTACATCAGGCAATCCATTTAAATAAGATAATAATTTTGGTTTATTTTGCATTTTATTTTAAAAAATAATTGATTTTCAAGTACAACTTTCCTCATTCTTTTTCATCCATACGATTAAAATGATCAAAAGTTAATCTATCTCCTTTTAGAGCCCTCTTGATACATCTCTTGCCAATAACATCGTTGAAATATTTTGGCTCTAAACCATATCCAGGACGAATACGCTTTATATGATTAGATGTAATTATCTCTCCTTCTTCAATATTTTTAACAAAATAAATTGAGCGTCTAAAAATTTTATTTGCAGCTTCTACGCTTGAACTCTTGAACTCACCATCGCCTAAAGCTTTGAATGCCTCTCTTGTTTTTTTAACAAGTTCATTCATTTCATCAGGTTCAAGTGAAAACCCACTATCAACACCACCATCATTTCTATCAATTGTAAAATGTTTTTCTATTATGGATGCCCCAAGGGATGTCGCAATGACACTTGCTTGGTTGCCAAGTGTATGATCTGAAAGCCCAACCTGGACTCCAAATTTTTCTCTTAGATATTTTATTGAAAGTAAGTTTGCATCTTCAATGTCAGTTGGATATGCGCTAACACAATGTAACAAAGCTATACTTTTATTTCCTATACTATATGAAGTTTCAATAGCATTAGCAATTTCATCTTGTGATGCCATACCAGTTGAAATCAAAATTGGTTTTTCTTTTTGGGCTATATATTTGATAAGAGGCAGATCAACTATTTCAAAAGAAGCCACTTTAAATGCAGGTGCCTCTAGTCTATCTAGTAAATCAACTGCAGTTTCATCAAATGGAGATGAAAAGAGTGTTACATTATTTTTTGAGGCAAATTCAAAAAGCTGCTCGTGCCATTCAAAAGGAGTATGAGCTTCTCCATATAAATCATATAATGTTCTATTTTTCCACAAACCACTTTTTATTAAAAAATCATCATTATCAACATCAATAGTCATTGTATCTGGCGTATAAGTTTGTATTTTTACAGCGTCAACACCAGATTTTTTTGCGGCAAGTATTGTTTTTTTTGCTCGATCTATCGATCCATTATGATTTGCAGAAATTTCAGCAATAATATAAGGCGGGTATTTATTTGATATTACACGGTTATTTATTAAAAAATCTTCAATTGTATTATGCATATTTCTTTATTTTATATTCTTAAATTTTTATTTGAGTGGTAACATTAATTACACAATTTCATTATAGGAAATAATCTTAATTTGCACTGTTAATATATCTAACTTTTAAGGAATACCTCTTCTTTTATCGTCGTAATCCCTATACGGTTAATTGACTCTAAAACATTCTCAAAACCATATCCATCATAAAATATTGATATTTTTTTAGAATTTGGGTAATTAAAGAATTCAACAT
>JAYPSX010000204.1:837-2724 GCA_038133315.1 Hyphomicrobiales bacterium | reverse complement strand
CAATTTCAAGTGCTAATTTTAGTCGCAAAGAAGATTTTGATTTTCTAATATCTTCGAAATCAAATAATTTACCAACACCGGATTCTTCGAGATTATATGTTCCAATACGGGATACTCTATTCGGATTCTCAATAATCCAATTATTTATATCAATGTGGGTTTTGGGGTGGGGGCCATTAAATATTTCCTCATTAATAACAGTTGCGGCGGGTTCAAATGTCAGACCAACAAGTTCGTCACTCCATTTTGCCCAATTTGGTAATTCTCCCAGAATATATTTTAGGTTTACCGAATTTAGTTTGGAACCACATCCGTCATTGGCAAGTTTAAATTGGTGTGCCATTGCTGAGGAAATTACAAGATCTGCATAAAATTCATTATTTAAACAACCATTTCCTGATATCTCAAACAATTCATTAGATTGATACTCCGAGTATTCTATTGTTGTATTTGGATTTAGTTCTTGGAATTTTCTAATAAGAGGGTTAATGGCATAAATATCTGTATTTGATATTATATATAATTTTTCAATTTCTTCATTTAACGATTTGTATGTAACATTTGTAGACCTCTTCCATATCCTTTTGGTTCAAGGTCAGTGTTAAAGCCACTTCCTTGGTCAGCAACAATAATTTTATTTGGTAATACTGTAATTAATACTGGAGATTTTCCATATTCGAGCGCGTTAGTAAGAAGATTCTTTACTGCCTCACAAAGTGAGAAGTGATCGCCTTTAATATTACATTCAGTTTCAGATAAATTAATTTTCCATTGTTTCTTTGACCATAATCTTGAAGCATTTAATTTTTTTTCAGCATCCATAACAACCCTTCGTAAATCAATATTTCCCATTTCGACTATATCTGCTCGATGTGTTACAAGAGCTTGCGCAAGTAACTGCTCTGATAAACGGGATAGCTCTCTTGCTTGCTTTGCAATTCTTAATTTATTCTCCTTCAATTCTGATTTATTTTCATAATTTACAGACAATTCTGCTTGAGCACGAATGGCTGCAATCGGTGTTCTAATTTGATGAGTGCTATCTGCAATAATTTTTTGCATGGAGTCTATTCTTCTCTTAAGACGAAATAAAAATTGGTTGATATTATTTTGAAATGCGCTCATTTCACGTGGCAAAACTGTTTTGATGGGTGTGAAATCAAGTGGATCGCGGCTCTGTAACTCAATCTCGAGTGATCGGAGAGGACGCATGGTTATTGAAATACTGATAAATATTAAGCTAACCACAAATATTCCTAGAATGCCTAATGCATATAAACTTTTCACTGTAATTTCTCTTGCAAGAGCTTCTCGAGCTTCAGTGGTTTGACCGATAATTATCCCAATTTCTCCAACATAGCTATCTTCAAAAACTGATTTACCATATGTAACTAATCTAATTTTGAAATCTCGATATTTACCATTTGAATATCTAAATTCTCCGCTATGGAATTCTGATAAAAAATCGTTATATCCTGCAAGGCTATTGCCCTTATTATCAACTACGTTATAAAAAACATGATCGCCTTCTGCAAAACCTAGCAATTCAAATGCGGATGAAGGAATTTCTAAAATAGGTCTATTATTTTCTATATATATTGCTTCGGCTATTTGAGATGTTGCCCCTCTCATTAATTGGTCATATGTTTTATTAACTGCTGATTGACCGTATATGAAAGCGCCAAAAAGCAGAAGTCCTCCCATAAATATCAAAACAGATAATGTTAATGTCATTAACCTGATTGTTATTGGAGATTGGCGATGATAAAACCTAATCATATTCTTGCTCTTGTGCCTGATATCCAAGACCACGTAATGTTTTGATTTCTATTCCAGAGCCAGATAATTTTTTTCTAAGTCTTGATACCACTAATTCGATTGCATTGG
>JAYPSX010000204.1:0-827 GCA_038133315.1 Hyphomicrobiales bacterium | reverse complement strand
GTCTCTAACAGCCTCATTTCTAATTTAGTTAATATTAGTTGTTTGTTGTTTAAGATAAAAGTATTTTTTGTTGAATTGAATATTACATTACCTAATGAAATATCTTTAATACCACTATTCTCACTTCTCCTAATTACAGCCTTCATTCTTGCAATTAGTTCCTCAAGGTCAAATGGTTTAACAATATAATCATCTGCACCCAGATCAAGTGCATCTATTTTATCATCTATCTCAAGTTTTGCAGTTAGAACCACTATAGGAGTTCTTTTCTCATGATCATTGATGATTTTAATTATCTCATAACCATGACCATCCGGTAAATTTATATCCAGGATAACTAAATCATAGCTCACCATAGATAAGAATTCTATTGCATTTGCAATTGTAGTAGCAATCTCAACTATATGACCATCGCTGCGAATCCTTTTTGCAATAGCATCCGCAAGATCCTCATTATCTTCTACGATAAGGTAATGCATTGTTTAATCTCATAATCAATTAAGAAGACACGCTAATAATTTAAACAAAAAATAAGCAATATCATAACACAATATTACTTTTATGAAAAAATCATGGATTTGAGTGCCAATTGACAGGTTGAAGACAGACTAATGTGCGTCAATATACTTTCGTGTAATTTATGGGAGGAATTATTATGAATTTTATAAAATTAACATTAGCTGCAGCTTTTGTGATGGGCTCATGCCTAGTAACTAATGTTTCAGCTTTTGAGACAAAAAATCCTGAGTGTATTGCCCCAGCCAACCCTGGTGGTGGATGGGACTTTACATGTCGTTCAGTTGGTAAAACTCTAGAAGATCTTGGAC
>JAYPSX010000203.1:0-2736 GCA_038133315.1 Hyphomicrobiales bacterium | reverse complement strand
TTCCTTCTTTTAAAATTGCTGGGGTTACAAATGATAATAATAATGTTGGAGGTAAATAGTCTAAAAAAATCCGTATTCTACCTTCATCAGATATTTTGCCTGATAATAATAAACCAGATAATCTTAATCCATAAGTTCCAATTGCTACCGAAAAAATGATAATTAATGCATAGACCTCATTATCAGACATATCTTTTATCCTCTAAAAATACTCCAACTAGAGAACCGGCAATTGCACCCAATACAATATATAAATTACCACCAAATAAAGATTCAGAAATATATGCAACAATAGCCGCCGATGTCCATGGAATAAGATTTGTTTTATTTTGATATAAATTAAAACATAAACCAGTAAAGATTGCTATGAATGCAAAATCAAGAGCGTATTTTGATGGATCATTAATAAAGCCACCAAAAATATAGCCTATAAATGTCCCAATAGACCATATAGAAAATAAACATATTCCTCCTCCAAATAGAAATAGAGGAGTTATTGTTTCATGTTTACTTCTTTCAATTGTAACTGCCCAGTTTTCATCAGCAACAAGGTGCATAAATAAGAACTTATGTTTTAAAGAACTATTTTTGAATAAAGAATTAAGTGATGCACCTATTAAAAAATATCTTAGATTTATGAGTAATGCGGCTATAACAATTGTAAATACTTCTGTAATATTACTCCACATATCTACAATTATAAATTGAGATGTGCCTGCAAATATGAAGACATTCATTAATGTTAGTTGATATATCTCGACACCCTTTTGTGCGCATATCATTCCTAATACTGCTCCATAGGCGAAAACACTTACGCCAATTGGCGCGTTGGCTTTAGCTCCCCTGAAAAAATCATCTGATCTAATGGTTTTCATAATTTCTTATACATAAAATTTTATAAAAATACATTTAAATCCGAAAATTAAACCTTGATATTAATAAATTATTAATCTAGATTTTGATCTTAGGGATTGTAAATTAGGGAGTTCTTATACTTTAAATCTAAAAGTGTAATCTCAACTTTCCCTATTATTTTTTTTATAAAAAAAATTTTAAAGCTAAACTTTAAAATATTTATTAAGGGAGGAAAAAATGAAAATCACACTTAATAGTATAATAAAAGGTTTTGCCGCATCTGTAGTAGGGGTGTCAATGTTATTTACTGCAAATACAGCTTTTGCTGCTTTTCCAGAAAATGATATTACCTTAATTGTTCCTTACGCACCTGGTGGTGGTTCAGATCAAATGGCAAGACGTCTTCAACCAGGTCTAGAAAAGGCACTTGGTGTCACAGTTCGTATAGTTTACAAAACTGGCGGAGGTGGTGCTGTTGGTTTTACTGAACTACATGCATCAAAACCAGATGGATATACAATTTCAAATGTTGTGGTACCAAACATCATCATTTCATCACAAGGTGAAGGTATAGGTTACACAGCAGATGAATTTGCATATTTTGGCATGACTGAATCAGCAGTTGGGTCACTGATGGTACCAGTTGACAGCCCGTACAAAACTCTAGATGAATTTGTTGCGTTTGCAAAAGACAACCCAGGCAGATTAACTGTTGCTGGTGTTGGTGGAACTGGTGCAGCAAACTGGGGTGATATGGCAGAAATTCTTGATATTCAAACAACTTATGTTCCTGTTTCAGGTGGTGTTGGTGATATGATGCCTATGTTAGCTGGATCACACGTTGATGCAGGTATGACAGCTTCAAACCATGCTACTAAACATAAATCAATTGTTAATGCATTAGTTGTAGCTGGTCCTACAGAAGTACCATCATTACCTGGTGTTCCAAATGAACCACAGTGGGGTTATGTTACTACATGGGGCTTAATGGCACCTCCAGGAACACCTGCTGATGTTATTGAAATACTGAATGCAGCACTAGTAGAAGCTGCTTCAGCTCCAGAAGTTAGAGAAGCTCTAATTGCTGGTGGTTACAACCCTATGATTCAAACTGCGGCAGAGGCACAAGCCTATGTTCTAGCAGAAATGAAAAGAAGAGGGATGTAATTCTATTATTTTGTTCAAACTGGTCTTGATGTATAACTCATATATCGAGGCCAGTTTCAATATGATTACTTATACAAATATTTATTCAAATATTTTTACAAGCAATTATTGATAGAAAGGTCAAAAAATGTTCGAAGCATTAATTATGGCTCTAAGCCCTTCATATTTGATGTATATGACAATTGGTATTATGTTGGGATTAGTCGTCGGAACTTTACCTGGCCTTACAGCAACCATGGGAACAGCATTGCTTGTCCCATTTACTTTTGCATTAGATACTGGAGAAGGTATTGCAATGTTAGGTGGTTTGTATATTTGCGCTATGTTCTCCGATGCAATACCTGCGTGTCTGGTTAATACACCTGGTACACCAGCAGCAATGGCAACAGCTTTTGATGGTCACCCCATGGTTAAACAAGGCAGGGGACAAGAGGCTATAACGGCTGCTTGTTTCAGTTCTGCATTGGGAACTATGTTTGGAGCAGCTTGTTATCTTTTATTAGCGTGGCCAATGGTATCAATTGCACTAAAATTTGGACCTGCAGAATTCTTCTGGCTTGGTATATTTGCCTTAACTATTATCGGAACACTCTCAGGGGATTCAATTTTAAAAGGCTTGGCTGGCGCAGCAATTGGCCTTTTAATAAGTTGTATTGGTATTAGTCATGCAACGGAACTAAATAGATATACATATAATATTCCTCAATTAAGAGG
>JAYPSX010000202.1:0-2741 GCA_038133315.1 Hyphomicrobiales bacterium | reverse complement strand
TATTAATTATATTATTTTCTATATTATTTTTTAGTTTATCTGCTCAAGCTGAGTCAAAGTCTTTGCGTAAGATAAAAGAAAAAAGTTTACCAAAAGATGTTGCTAGCGGAGCTAAATGGTCTGTTTCACTTGGAGTAGGAATGCGGCCACATCAAATACAGTTAGTGAATTCTCAAGATGGCCACCCCGTTAGATCTGGTAATCAATCTATTAGATTTGAAATTAGAGAAGGTGATTGCGGCTACGATGTTGGAAGCTGGAATGATTGTAAAAACGATAGACATAGATCTGAGCTTTATCAGTATCAGAAAAATAATACAGGCTTTAAACATAAGTTTTTTGCTTGGTCTATTTATCTTCCTGAAAATTTTGTATCAGTTGACCCTGTTGAATTAGTTATGTGTTCTATTCACCAAAGTTTTCCAGGAAAAAGAATAAGCACAGCTCCAAGCGTAATGTTTCAATTTAACAATGGTGGTTACTGGATTAATAGGCAAATAATGGGTATGGGTCAAGAGAGAGACTCTTACTCAGGTTATTTTAAAAAAAATGCACATCTAATTGATGCTAAAGACATGATAGGTAAATGGACAGATGTTGTGCTTGAATTTAAGAGCACAAAAAATGAAAATGGAATTATCAAAGTTTGGATAAATGGAGAATTGAAATATGATTATAAAGGAAGAACTTCAGATGGTGGAAGAAACTATTATAAGTTTGGATTGTATCAAACTTGGGTAAGTAGAATTAATTATACACCTCCTCTGCCATGGATAGATGGAACTACAAAAGATAAATCAACACCTTACCCTACTCAAGTAGTTTATTATGATGATGTAAGAATTGGTAAGAGTTATGATGAAGTTACCGAAAGTTTTAATTAAAAATTAAAATTGACGCCTCAGAGACGCAAAACAGAACAATACTTCTAAAATGGTAGCGGGAAGTGGGATCGAACCACTGACCTCGGGCTTATGAGTCTATCGCCATGAACCCTACTCACTCACTCTAAAGCAATTACTCCTGTAAATGCTCTCTTTCCTTTCTATCAATATTGAATCAAATTAAAGAATCTTAGTCAAGAACCAATGTCATTGACGCCTATATGGAGCAAAAATTTCAGTGATTATACTCTTGTTTAAAGATTTGTTATTATTGGATATAAAATCCTTCGTCAACGACATTTAGTGTGCTCATATTGTGCTCGTTGATAAATTCATTAACAACTTAAATTATTAGATAGATCGCAAGATAAACAAAGAGTAAGTTATTAGTATCTAAATAACCTTAAAGAGGCACATCCTTATTTGGGTTAACAAAAAGTAAAGAAAGTAACGTTATGAGCCAAATCCTTAAACATCCATTTTTTTTAAATTTTAATAAAAATGGATTAAGTTTTTTAAAAAAAATATTAATAATCTTTAAAATTAATTTGCTTGTAATAACTTTATTTACAACATCTGCACATGCTACTACATCATTTGTAGATACCTTCAGTGTTAGTTCACAAGAAACTGGACCGAAAGGATTAACATTTAATAATGATGGATCAAAAATGTACGTAATAGGGTATATAGGTGATGCAGTCCATGAGTATGCATTGTCGACTGAATTTGATATTTCCTCAGCATCTTTTACTCGGTCATTTTCTATTTCCACACAAGAAATTTATGCCCGTAGTGTTGATTTTAATAATGATGGAAGCAAAATGTTTGTTACTGGACTTGATGGTGATGACGTAAATGAGTACACTTTATCAACTCCTTTTGATGTAGCTACAGCATCTTTTGTAGACTCATTCTCTGTTTTCTCTCAAGTTTATAATCCTAATGCAGTTGATTTTAATAATGATGGAACAAAAATGTATGTAGCTCGTAGTTTTACGATAGCCGAATATTCTCTTTCAAGTGCGTTTGATGTAAGCACAGCTTCTCATGCTCAAACCGATACTCTTACTGGTATGACAGGGTTTTTAGAAGATTTTGAATTTAATAATGATGGGTCAAAGTTATTTATAAGTGTTAACGGTGATGATGCAATTGGCGAATACTCTCTTTCAACTAATTATGATATATCAACAGCATCTTTTATAGATAGCTATAGTACCGCTGATATAGGAGATGATCAACCAACACCTGCAGGTTTATCTTTTAACAGCGATGGTACAAAAATGTTTGTACTAGACAATAGAATGAAACGTGTTGGAGAATACACTCTTACTGTAGCTTTTGATTTAAATACAAATGTATTACCAACCTTAAGCTCATCGGTTCCAGCTGATAATGCATCAAGCGTAGCAAGGGATGTAAATATAGTTTTAAACTTTAGTGAAAGCGTTACTGTTCAGAGTGGTAATATTACGATTAAAAAAACTTCAGACAATTCAACAGTAGAGACATTTAATGTTGCTACAAGTGGTCAAATTACAGGTACAGGTACTTCTCAAATAACTATTAACCCATCATTAAATTTTGATGCCGAAACAGAATATTACGTATTAATAGATGCAACTGCATTTGATGATGTTGACGGTGGATCCTATGCCGGAATAACATCTACAACTGCTTTAAGTTTTAGTGTCGAAAGTATGGTGGATCCAACAACTGATAAAGATGTTGTAGGATCTATTGATACCCAATCTCAACTTGCTAAAAATTCTATTTTTCAATCTATTAGTTCGGTATCAAATAGATTGGGTTATTTAAGACAAAATAAAGATAGTAATGATTTAACAGAAAATA
>JAYPSX010000201.1:0-2749 GCA_038133315.1 Hyphomicrobiales bacterium | reverse complement strand
AACCGGCAACGGGGCAACTCGTTCGGGGGTTCGAATCCCTCCCCCTCCGCCACACACTAAATCAGAGATAAAATGAACACAATAACTGATTATTTGATAAATGGTGTTGTACACAATATTGCACCAGACTTTCTATCAGTATTATCTGATAATAATCTAATAGAGACATGGAAATCACTATCTCCTCTTGCCCGTAATGAATGGATATGTTGGATTGAGTCCGCAAAAAAAACTGAGACACGTATAAAGAGAATACATTGGGGTAAAGAAGAATTATTGAACGGTAAAAGAAGACCTTGCTGTTGGGCGGGTTGCAAGCATAGATAAAATGCAGGACCAAAATAACACCCTTTACATAACTGGCGCTGGAGTAAGTGCAGAGAGCGGTATACCCACTTTTCGTGGACAAGATGGATATTGGACAATTGGCAGTGTTAACTATACGCCCCAAGAGATGGCAACACGAAGTATGTATTTAAATAATCCTGAAGAATTTTTATTATGGTATTTTAGGAGGTTTGCATCATATAGACATGTATCACCTAACATAGTTCATCATTTTTTATCAGATAAGAAACTCATCACTCAGAATGTTGATGGTTTGGATGGTAAAGCTGGAAACCCAAATTACATTCCCATTCACGGTCGGTTAGACAAAGCTCTCTATTTTGAGGATATGAGTATATTGTGTGATTTAATAGACGCCCCCTGGGATGAAGTTATAAAACTAACCTCAGATATCGATAACGATGAAGAAGTGAAAAAAAATTTACTTAACGTATTCAAAATATCCAATCAAACAAAAAAACCAGAACTAAGAAAATCTTTGCGCCCATTCATTTTATTGTTTGACGAATACTACACAGATCAGTATAGAATGACAGAAGCTGAAACTTGGATGTCTAATGCAAATCATTTTGTTTTTATGGGTACATCTTTCAGTGTTAATATTACGAATATTGCATTGAGATTTGCTCTCCAAAATGAAGCAAAAATTGAAATTGTTGATCCAGATCCTATAGAACTTGGAATACAAGGCATTACATATCATAAATTAAAAGCTCAAAATTATATAAAAGATAACTTTACATCATAATATTCATGCAACCGTGCATAAGATTTGCAAACATTGATGATCTATCTAGCTTGCTGGATATAGAGGAACTATCCTTTTCTAAGCATGATTATGATCTGCTAAAAAAACAGAATTATAAGTACCTAATTAAAAAATCAAATTCAGATATTCGTATTTGTGAGATTAATAAAAAACCAATCGGATCTTCAATTATATTTTATAGAAAAAATGCAATATTTTCTCGATTATATTCTATGGCTGTAATTCCTGAACATCAAAACAAAGGAATAGGTAAGTTGTTATTAGAAGATGCCGAACTAATCTCACAAAAAAGAGGACTTACTGAAATACGCCAGGAAATTAGGTCAGATCGAAATAAACTTTATGAAAAATATAAAGAGTATGGTTATTCAGAATATGCACGTTCAAAAAATTACTATCCAGATGGTTCAGGATGCATCAAATTAAAGAAAATAATTCAATGCTAAAATACATAATCGTCTCAGACAAACCAAAATCAATCAGTGAAAACGACCACTACATTACGATGACACCTCATGAGTTCATCAATAGCGGGAAACAATTCATAACAAAAAAAAATAAAATTAGGGTAATAAATCTATCTAATTCATATGAATATTTAACTAAAGGGTATTACGTATCACTATTAGCCGAGGCAAGAGGTGGTATATCACTTCCAGATCTAAGTAATATAATTTCTACAAACTGGAAAAGAAATTATTCCCTGGCATTTCCAGAACTAAACACAATATTAGAAAAGACTTTTAACATAGATTATGAAGAACCATTAACAAGAAAATACATCAGCTTCTTTGGTCGTCACAATGATCCAAAGGTTGAACCATTAGCGAGAAAAATATTTGATTTATTTAGACTCCCTATTGCAAGTTTTGAAATAAAATACGTAGATCGCTCTAAGTGGCATATTACAAAATTAGAGGCAGAGTCTTTCAATAAATTAATTGATCAACAATTAGAAGTATTCAATCAAGATTTAAGTCGGTTCACTGGTACCGCCTGGAGAAATCCAATAAAGAAAAAACAAGAAAAATATTGGATTGGTATTTTACATAATCCTGAAGAAAGAAATGCTCCATCAAACACTTCAGCACTAAAGAAATTTATGGAAATCGGTAAGAAGATGGATGTTTGGATAGAATTAATAACGCGTGATGATTTTTCAACATTATTAGAATTTGACGCATTATTAATCAGAGAAACTACAAATATTAATAATCATACATTTCGTTTTGCTCAGAAAGCAGAGATTGAAGGAATACCAGTAATTGACGACACCAATTCTATTATTAGATGCTGTAACAAAGTCTACCTGAATGAGATATTAGAAGTAAGTAATATCAAAAGACCTAAAACTTTTGTTTTGGATGAAAAAAATATTCAAACACATATCAAAGATATTGATTATCCATGTGTATTAAAAATACCAGATGGAGCATTCTCAATAGGAGTTTATAAAATAAATAATATTGATGAATTAAAAGAAAAAACAAGAGAGCTTTTTGAAAAATCTGATGTAATTTTATTACAAGAATTTATGCCGTCTAAATTTGATTGGAGAATTGGCATTCTTAATAACAAACCAATATTTGCTAATAAATATTATATGGCTACAGGGCATTGGCAGATTTACAA
>JAYPSX010000200.1:0-2780 GCA_038133315.1 Hyphomicrobiales bacterium | reverse complement strand
ATCTCACTAATTTTTGTAAGCAGTAGGTAAAATACTAATAAGGATAGGAAATACCATACTCTCCAATCCGGATGTGGGTATTGGAATATCGATGTTTTTGAGCCACCAAGCTCTCTTGCCCAAAATACGATATCTTGAATACCTAATAAAAACAGTAGAGGGGTTGATTTTATTAATAACATCCAAAGGTTTGATAAACCAGGTAGAGCGTACCTCCACATTTGTGGGAATATGATGCTAATATAAATTTGTTTTTTATTCATTCCAAAGGCTTTACCGGTATCAATCTGAGAACGAGATACGGAATTAATTGCTCCATGGAATGTGTTTGCTGCGAATGCACCATAAACAATAGTAAATGACAATATTGCCAAAGAAAAACCATATAAGTCATGAATCCATTGAGGGCTTGAGCTCAAGGGAAGTTTTGCAGCATTACAAACAATAAAGTCATTGCCCTGCCAAACACTATCTATTATTTCAGGGCATTTAATTTTATGCCTGGTAAACTCAATTAATTGATCAATTGTGAGGGGAATAAATAAGAAGAATATAATATCTGGTATTCCTCTGATGATGTTGGCATAAGCTTTACTAATTAATCTTATAACGAATATATCAGATTTTATCGCAACAGCAGCGAGAAGACCAAGTGTAAGTGCAAGCGGCGCTGTTATAACTAACAATAAAATAATTAATCCAAAAGATTTATAAAATTGGAAATGTTTTCCATTTGTAAGGTAACAACTGAACCAATCAAAGGTTGATAAAATACTTGGATCAGTACAGAACTCAAACATAAGAATACTTTTTAGGAAAATTCTGGGAGATTGTTCCTCTCCCAGAATTATATATAATTAATAGACCGTAGCGTCTTCACCAAACCATTTTTTGATAAGATCGTTTAGACTACCGTCTTCTTTCATGGAGTCTATCGCAGCATTAAATGTCTCTCTTAAATCACTATCAGATTCTCTGATACCCATGCCAATGCCACCACCGATATAAACATCACTTGCAATGAATTTTATATCACCATTTGACTCATTAACAATAGGAGCTAAAAATGCTTTATCGGCTAAAACAGCTTCTACTTCACCATTTCTTAGTGCAGCTATAGTTTCATCTGCAGTTGCAAATTCAACAAGTATTGCACCAGACTCAGCAACATGGCTAGCTTGTATTGTTGCTGTTTGAGCGCCAACAACACCTATGTAAGCAGCTTTGTTACCATCGCCTGTTGTGACATATGCTGATGGATCAGGTGGAAAATAATCTTGAGTGAAGTCTATAACTTCATCTCTTTCTTCAGTGATAGACATTCCAGCTATGATAGTATCGTAGTTTCCTGAAACTAAATTCGGAATTATTGAGTCCCAATCATTTTGAACCCATTCACAGTCAAGTCCAGCTCTCTCGCATAACTCATCTCCAAGATCTCTTTCGAAACCATCTATTTCACCGTTATCATTGATAAAGTTGTATGGCGGATAAGCAGCTTCAGTACCCATTCTAACAGTATCAGCATTTACTGGGGAATATATGAACCCGAGTAGTAATGCGCTTAATAATATTTTCTTCATAACATACCTCTTAAGTGTTACTAAAACTTACTGACTCCAAAAATTTCTTTAATCTATCAGTTTTAGTATTATTAAAAATAACGTCAGGAGTACCTTTTTCAAGGATAATTCCTTCGTCCATAAACAGTATATAGTCAGATATTTCTTTTGCAAGTTTCATATCGTGGGTAACTAGAATCATAGTTCTATCTTCGCTAGCTAATTTTTTTATAACAGAAACAACTTCGCTTTCTAATTCAGGATCAAGAGCTGAAGTTGGTTCATCAAATAATATTATCTCTGGACTCATTGCAAGTGCTCGAGCAATTGCTGCGCGTTGTTGTTGTCCACCTGACAAGTTTGCTGGGTATTCTTTTAATTTATCTAATAACCCAACCTGTGTAAGCATTTCAATTCCGAGCGCAGTTGCTTCAGATTTTTTCATTTTTAAGACAGAAATTGGGGCTTCAATGACATTTTGTAAAATGGTCATATGAGACCAGAGGTTGAATTGCTGGAATACCATAGATACTTTTTTTCTCAATTCGAGTATATTTTTTTTGTCGGTTTTATTATTTGTATCTTTATCTTTGCTAACAATAAGGCAGTCATTAAAAAAGATTTTACCTTGGTTAATTTCTTCTAGCTGATTGATGCATCTTAGAAGTGTTGATTTCCCAGATCCTGATGATCCAATGATTGAGATTATTTGACCGGTTTGTGCAGATAGACCAACACCTTTTAGGACTTCAAGTGAACCATAGGACTTATGGATATTTATTAACTCCAGTGTATTTGTAACAGCCATATTATCTTTTAAAACAACTAAATAATATGAATATTAAATATCACATCACTGATAAGGGCAAGACAAATAATAATGATCAATAGTTAGGATATTATCTGAATAGATTATTTATATTGTCAATGTGCTCATTACCTGGGCACAAGTCATCCATAGTAAGCGCATTTAGCGGTGTTTCTGAAGTTTTTAATGTTTGATGCAAATCAGACTTATTTGGATCTATGTATAAGAGCCCTGTTGTTACTTTTCCTTCAGCTCTATTTTCTCGTAATGTGTTGATGACTTTGTGTTGATTGGTTGGATCATGATCTTCCCCAAGCTTTTTAAAGTTGATTTCTCTTCCATTATGCAATTTTAATGAAATGGTTTCGCCTTCAGCATAGCTTGTATTGATTGTTTCCTCTTCTGGAACA
>JAYPSX010000199.1:0-2785 GCA_038133315.1 Hyphomicrobiales bacterium | reverse complement strand
AAAAATGTTTGTAAGTGTGATCTCATTTCCTCTTGTTGTTGAGTAAAATTGAAGTCCATTTATTTATCCTTTTTATCTTCCATCCATTGTTCATAATTAAGTCGTTTTAGCTCAAAAAAATCAGACAATTGTGCATACATATTACCAAAAAGTCTTGCAATTGGACGGTAATTATCAATGTTCACATAATTCTTTTCCGTATCTAAAACATCAGTATTTGTTGATATATTTATAACCTCACCTAAAGTTAAATTTCTATCCTCGCCAAGTTTTGTTATAGAATGTAATTTACATTCAAGCGCTACTAAACTTTCATTTATAGATGGGGTCTCCAGCAAATGTGAGTCCCTAAGTGTGAAGCCCGCTTCATCAATTTCACTAATCTCTGGTGGAAAATTCACACAACTAATATTCATTTTTTCAGCAATATCAAAAGTTACCATATGAACAACAAATTCTTTTCTATAGTTAATATTTGCAGCAGTATCTTTTAGCCCACCATCAGGTCTTGCGTTTACACCTAGAGCAACAATTGATGGTTTATCTGAAAAAACATTGAAAAATGAGAATGGCGCAGTATTAACAATCCCATCCTTAGATAAGGTTGTAACTAATGCGATTGGTCTAGGAATAACCAAAGCACACATTAATTTATATCTGTCTGGTCTTGAGAGGGTATTAGGATCAACGTTTAATTTTGTCATTTTATATATGAACCTATAGTTTTATAGGAACCCCTTCTTTTGCTGATCTGTCTGCCGCCATTGTTAAAGCCAATATGGTCCTAGCTTCTTCACCAGTTGTAAGTCCTACACCTCCCATTCCCAGAGTGTGTCTTATGAATGCATCAGTTTCCTCTTTCATAGGACCAAAAAATTCACCCATAACGAAATCACCCGGCATTGCAGAACCTAGAAAAGCTACATCCACATTATATTGTGGTGTGTAAGGACATGGTATTGGCTCACCTGGGACCAGTACAACATCCCTATGTGCGTCATCTATATTTAGAGAACCATTCGTTCCTTGTAAATCTATTTCCATAGTCGCTGTATATGCAGGCCAATGTCTTGGTTGTAGCCAACTTGTTCCCAAAGATGAAACCGATCCATCATCATAAGTCACAAGCATCCATTGAAAATCATCACGATTGTAACTTTTAAATACATTACTTGCTGATTTAGCATAAACTTCTACAGGTTTTTTTCCCTCGTTATACCAAAGCATTAAATCAACAAGATAAGTACCTGTATTTATTGACGGAGTTGTATTTGGAGATCTACTAGCGACAGCTTCTCCTACTGCTCTTGTAACATAAATCTTTCCCATTGAGAAAACTATGTCGCCAAGTTGACCTTTTCGAACGGCTTCTTTTGCCAATAAGAATTTACGCCTGAATCTCTGCGTATAACCAACGAATACTTCTGCGCCAGTTTCTTTAGCCTTCGCTAAAATGTTATCCGCTTCTTGAAGGTCAAGGACAAATGGTTTTTCAATCAAAACCGACTTGCCAAGTGAGACAGCTTTCATAGATGCATCATAGTGGTTTTCTTCGTCAGTTGAGATAATTACAGCACCAACCCTATCATTTTCAATAGCTTCAGAATAGTTATTGGTTGCAACATCTGCTTTCACAGCCTCTGCTACTTTCTCTAATTTTTCGTCTTTTATGTCACAAACGGCAATGTAATCTACTTGAGTTATTTGCTTGCATGAATGGGCCCTTAAATTACCAATACCGCCAGCCCCTATCACTGCAATCCCAGTTTCTTTATTATTTGATTTCATTAACTTACTCATAAATTATTCAAACTTATTATTAAATTGATTTGTAAATACGAATGCATCTATTGGATTTCTCTGTCTTGGTTGCAACTCTCTTTCAGATAATTCATCAGGTAATATATCTGCTTCACCCTGGTAACCAAGACCAAAGCCACAAACAACATCTACATCATCTGGTACTGAATATTTTTCTCTTACTTCATCCAATAAAACTCCTCCAGCTTGATGTATGTACAAATTATGTTCCAAAGCCTGTAATGTAAGCTGAGCCATAGCCATACCTGTATCATAGAAGTATGTTCTATTCTTCTTATCTTCACCCATAAACTGATATGCGCATACAAATCCAATTACAGGAGCATTCTTTACCCATCTTTGGTTCCTATCATTAAAACAAGCTAATGCTTTGTTATATTCATCTTCATTATCTTTTTGTGCAATGATAAATCTCCATGGCTGAGAATTATTACAAGAAGGCGCCCATCTTGCAGCTTCAAATAGACTTTTTAAGACATCTTTATTGATAGACTTTCCATCAAATGCTCTTGGGCTCCATCTGTTCTTGATTAGTTCATTTACTTTGTGATTTAATTCAGCAGGTTTTTTTATTGGCATAGCATTTACCTTTTAGTGTTAATTGGATAATTAATAATTAATATTACATTTTTTTGATTTATGTAATATATTTTTTATAGATGTACCAATAAGTAAATAATACAAAATATATGGATGAATTTGATTTTATAATTGTAGGTGCTGGGTCGGCTGGCTGTACTTTAGCATCAAGATTGTCAGAAAATGGCAGGTATACCATTTGCCTGATGGAAGCCGGGGGTAAAGATAATAATCCATGGATTCACGTTCCAATTGGGTATGCAAAATTATTCACAAACAAGAATGTTAATTGGCTCTACCAAACTAAAAATGATGATGGTTGGGTTAAGAGATCTATGGCAGCACCGCGTGGCAAAGTACTGGGTGGTTCCAGCTCCATTAATGG
>JAYPSX010000198.1:0-2788 GCA_038133315.1 Hyphomicrobiales bacterium | reverse complement strand
GATTGTTGAACTAATTTTACACGTGACATTTTTATACCTGTTCTCTCATTATTAAAAATATGCTTGATTAGGGCCAACCGTTGGGTCCCATTCACAATCACCATATGGACCATCACCTTTATTTGCTACATATGCAATTCTTCCATCTGATATACCATCTTCGACTTTTTTAGAGAATAAAACCCTCTGTAGCCAGTCCATAATGTAATGATGGCAGTCTAATTTACCTAAATTTGGTATTCCCCATAAAGGATGGAATTGATCTTCAATGACCCACATTTCTTTTTTACATTTTAAATCCTCAAATACTTCGACTGCATCTTCTAGAGGACAAAGGGGATCAAACTCACCTGTTACAAGAAGGGTAGGGCATTTGATTTTGTCTGCATAACCTTTAACTGTCATTTTTGCAGCCATTTTATCAAATTCAGCCTCATCATCCATGCCAGCCATGTACATAAACATTTGTTTAAATCTTGGCGATGACTCCGAGAAAATTGTATTGTTTGGGTTAAAACATGCAACACCACTTGCTATAGCAGCCGCTCTATGATCATAACTCGCTAGCCTCAAAGACCAATAACTTCCCATACTTACACCATAGATGCCTACACGATCGCTATCAACTTCTTCTCTTGTCTGTAAATATGACATAACAGCAGCTCCAGCTCTCTCATAATTATCGCCAACTGCTCTGATTTTTTGCATGTTTGAGTTACCTTGACCAGGTCCATCCATTGATATGACATGCATACCTCTGTTTATTCCAAGGTTGTTCATTACCTTTGGAAAATACTCTTTGGTTTGGTCCATGCCTGGAACATAGATTACACAAGGAGCTTTTCGACGATCAGGAAGGAGATGTAATAAACATGAAATTGTCTTTCCATCATCAAAGGGCACTTCAACTCGCTCTATTGGATACGGGGCTAATTCGCTTCTTCTATCAACCATTTCTTTTAATTTATTTGTAAGTTCGATTTTGACAGGGTTATCATCATAGTAAATTGGATGTTGTGCCATTCGATATGACTCAACAGCATGTTCATAATGTTCTAGCGCAGTCATATTGAAACCTTGTTTCTCAGCTTGCTTTGCAAGAGCCTCATCATGTTCAGCTTTTTGACGCCACATCTTTGGAAGCATTCTATAATTATGAGCTCTTTTTGGTGTTTCCCAATCATCTCTCTCAAAGTTTTGAACTCGACCGCGCATGTTTAATGCAAGATCTAGCATCCATTGTTGGTTATCTCTTTTTGTTCTTGTGTTTTTCATCCCTATCTCCTCTAAGCATTTGAAGTGCTGTTTTATATAGAATAATATTAATTTATTGATTTGATCTTGCAACGAATAAATGTTCTTATTTTTTTGAGGATTTATTAATATGTTGAAATTAACAAACAAACCAATAAATGGATCAGGATTACTGGCTATATTTTGTGATCTAGTTGAGGAAGACCAAAAAGAATTTCATCCTTGGCTTTTGAATGAAATGTTTCCTGCTAGATTGAAAATTGGTTTCGATAGTTGTGCCAGTTTTGAGAAAATAGATGGAGATGGCCAAAAATTTGTTACACTATATGAAGTAGATAATATTGTTTACTTATATGATAAACCATATCAAAAGTTACGTGAGAACAGGTCACCATTAGATGCAAAATTTCATAAGAGTTTTCTCAATCCCTCCAGATACACTCTTCAACTTATTCCACCCTCAATAGAGAAAGATCAAAAAGGTTTTCTGAATTATATAAAAATTTCAAGACAGAATATAAACAGTTCTAATATACAAAATTATTATTCTAATTTTATTAGTAATATTCATAATCAGAATAAATTACCAATTAGAAGATATATTAATGTTGAAGGTGAACATAATAATTTTACCTTAATTGAATCTGATGAAATAGATAACCTAAATAAACATCAGGTTGACAATGATCTTTCATCCTATAATAATAAAATTGATGCATTATATGAATGCAAGGTACAATTAATATGAGAGTTTATTGATGTCTATAAACTATGAATTCTTAAGAGATTTATATACAGAACCAAGACCAACTTCGTTAGCTAAAGTTCAGTATAAAATAGATCACCATTGCCGCGAATTTATAAGCAAATCACCATTTATTATATTAGGTACAGATGGTGATGTATCTCCAAAAGGTGACTTTCCTGGTTTTGTAGAAGTACTTGATGATAATACGGTAGCAATACCCGACAGATCAGGAAACAATCGTTTAGACTCATACATTAACATTCTATCTAATCATAAAGTTGCTATCATGTTTCTGATACCTGGGATAAGTGAAGTGCTTAGAATTAGGGGTACTGCAGAAATTTCGAGAGATGAAAAGTTGCTCACAAAAATGACTGTAAATGGTCAAGAGCCGAAGACAGCATTAATTATTAAAGTTAATGAAATATACCTACATTGCGCAAAAGCAATAGCGCGTTCAGATATTTGGAATCCTGATAAATTAGAAAAAAACTATTCCACCAGAGAAATGTTTGCTGAACATGTTGGCAAATCAAAAAAGGAATTTAGTGATTACTACGACAATGCAACAGATGAAATATTAACAAATGAGGGACGAAAATAACACTTTGTTAATTAAAAGAAATTTCTACTTATTGCTACAGTAACAACACCAACAATCATCGACATAAAAATATTCTTTGTTTTATACATACATATTGCAATTAACACCATTGCAATAATACCAGCTATTCCTTCTTTTAAAATTGCTGGGGTTACAAATGATAATAATAATGTTGGAGGTAA
>JAYPSX010000197.1:0-2796 GCA_038133315.1 Hyphomicrobiales bacterium | reverse complement strand
CTTGTAATTCTTTGACTTTGGGACTTCTAACATCAGTATGAAAATCAAAATAATTGTCCTTTTTCGAAAAATCTCTTAAAACTACTGTACGATTCTTAGGAGTATTATTTGAAGAATTTGAAAAAGAGAATAAACGATAAGGATGAGAGGAATTTTTTAAGGATTCTTCAAGAGTATTAAATATTTTAATTTGACTATCCATTGACAAATTCGTACAGAATATTTTCATTACAATTATTGAAATAATAAAAAATTCTTTGAAAATTATTCTAAATTAGAGCTAAAAAATGCTGTCTCTTATTAAAAATCCATTGCTACCAATATGAAATGTAGCAATGAAACGTGCATATGCTTCATACACAAATAAATGTACCGAAGCCTCTCCTTTTCCTTTTAATTTTTTTGATGAAATGATCTCTCCATTTGAATCAATTCTAAGAATTTCAATAATTAAATTATCTTGATGATTTCCAAGAATCATATACTCCGAATTTCTCATTTTAATTGATGTTGCCATTTGTTCTCCATCAAAATTTTCATAATATTTTTCTAAAATAATATTTCCATTTCTATCAAATTCCCCTAGAAAAAAATCATGGTCATTATTTTCAATGGTATAACCACATACAGCTATATTTGAACCGTTTTGAGCAATTGAGGTAATATTGACATTTTTAGAAAAAGATAACTCTATAGTATTAAGGTTTTGAAAATTAATATCACCTATTGTTAAAAAATTTCGATATCCAGAAGAATTATTAGAAACAATAAAAAATTCATTTGGACTAGAATGAATAATATTTTCATTTGAACGATACCATCTTAAATCAATATCGGCAATAGATTTAAAATCAATTTTTGACTCAAAATTATCTGAAAAAATTGTAATCACGCCTTTTCGGTTTGACCAATTTTCATCCCACTCATTTGAAGTCGTCAAAATATTTCCATTAGATAACTGTGTCAAATTTATTCCTTGCGAATTTTCAGTTCCTGATGAAGAACCATAGTTTAAAAAAATTTGATTTCCATTACTATCTAAAAGACCATAAAACATTTTAGATTGGCGCGTATCCTCTCCAATAAATGCATAATTACCATTTCGTAATTCTATGCACTTCCAGACAAATTCATTCGTTGAAGGGAGTGCTAAATTAATTGGAGTTATCCATTCGATATGTTCTCCATATTGACTCAATTTTACAATTTTGCCTTCATTATTATAATTTCCAGTAACAATATATCCTCCGTCATTTGTTAAACTCATAGATAATAAAAAGTCAAAAAACCCCAATTCTAAGGTAGACTGTGGAGAATAAGGTTTTACATTAATATATACAGTTCCTTCAACTTCAGATTTTTGATCGCTAGCTTTGAAAGTAAAAGAATCTTCACCAGAGTAATCAGTATTTGGATTATAAATGGTGTAAAAGGATGATAAGATATCGCCAGATTTTAAAGAGTTTCCAACTGGAATTCCTCCACCAGCATCATTAAAAATACTCCCATTTGATGGAGGATTAACAATTGAAAAAGTAATTGGGTCGCCATCCACATCCTCAGTATAATCTCCTTTAATAATAAAAATATTACCAGTAGTATTATAATCTATATCTATTTGAATATCTTCAACTAAAGGAGGATCATCTACTTCAGAAACATTTAAAGTAATCGTTCCAGTGTTGCTTTCCTCCATTCCATCTGATACAGTATACTGAAAAGTGTCCTGACCATAAAAATCTTGATTTGGGTAATATGCCAACTCATTATTATTGTCAACCAAAACATAGGTTGCATTATTGACGCTAATTGATTTAAAGGTTAAAGCATCATTTTCAATATCAGTTGCGTTAATTCTAAAGAAGTTTTCATCAGAAACTTCACTGGAAATGATAAATTGTCCTGTTCCATCTTCAACCATATCAATGGTCATATCAGGAGCAAATGGAGCATCATTTACTGGATTAATCGTGATGGTAGCAGTTCCAACATTCATCATTCTTCCAGTAGTATCTGTCGCCTCAAAAGTAAACGAATCTGTACCATTATAGTCTTGGTTTGGAGTATAAGTTGCATTCGCTCCATCTAAACTTACCGAACCGTTGGTAGGTTGAGAACGAAGGGCAAAAGAATAACTTTGTCCATCATATTCCTCTGCAGTTAGTTGCAATACTACTGCCACATCCTCATCGGTTGTTGCTGCTGCATTCTGAGTATTTGGTTCATCATCTTCAGCAGAAACCGTCATGGTCACTGTGGCAATATTACTATCAGATGTTCCATCATTGGCTTTATAGGTGAAGGTGTCGGTTCCATTAAAGTTTGCATTGGGAGTATAATTAGCTACATTACCATTCAAGGTAACTGTTGCATTATTGACTTCTAAAATGGTATAAGTTAACGACTCACCTTCTGGATCGGAGGCTGCAAGCGTTATATTAATGGGGGTATCCTCACCAGTAGATGCTGACATATTCTGTGCAACAGGAGGTTTTAAAAATTGATTGACCTCGGATTCAAAATCTGGAATGGTTGCTGAGATTCCTAGGGATTGATAGCGATTAGCTAAATTAGTACGAATCGTACTTAAGTTTAAGTTTTTGGTATTATCAATTATCGTATTTTTCAGATTCGCATCATTTAAAACTCCGTCATTTGCAAGGTCCGTACTGATATTGGCTAGCAGTTCCGACATTTCTCCCACAGTTAAGTTTCCTTGGAGGATGGCTGAAATCGCTAATAGTTTAGCATTAGCTGCACCCCCTTGACTGATATCCAATAACTCGGAAGCAGGCA
>JAYPSX010000196.1:0-2803 GCA_038133315.1 Hyphomicrobiales bacterium | reverse complement strand
TAATTGAAACACCTAAATAACTTAATTCATTCATATTTTTCCTAATTTTAATATCACCACTATTGATACATCTAATTTAGGAAAAAACAACCAAAAAACCTAATAAAAAGAGAGTTTTTCCTATTTTTTTAATCCTAATCTCAACTATACATTTTTTATAGGAAAATTTGGTGAGAACCAGTTCCCACGAAATCTCAAAAACCCAGTGTTTTCAATACTTTAGAACTTTTTTTATTTTCGTAAAATGAAAAAATTATTATTAGTATTATTACTCCTACCTATCGTTTATTCTTGTAATTCAAGTGATGATGATGAAAATACTGATGATGTTAAAAATCCAGTTTATTTAGATAGTAATGGAGTAACGATAAAAGCTCATGATTGGGCTAATATTGGAGATAGTGGTGAAATCAATGGTGTTACTTACACAATTGTTTCAAAAGATGGATTAACTGGTGATTTATCAAATAAATGCACTACAAGAATTACCGATTTGAAAGAGTTTTTCTATCAAAACAAAGATTTCAACCAAGATATAAGTTCGTGGGATGTTAGTAATGTAACTGATATGAATTATATGTTCTATCAAGCTGAAAGTTTTAATCAAGATATTAGTAAATGGGATGTTAGTAGTGTAACCAATATGGGTGCTATGTTTAATAATGCTAACTCATTTAATCAAGATTTAAGTTCTTGGAATGTTAGTAATGTTTCAAAGTGTTTTGGTTTCTGTTTTGGAAGTGATAGTTGGGATTTATCAAAACCAAATTTTCCAAACGATTGTAAAGATTACAACGCTAGTGGGCAAAAGGTAAATAACCCAGGATTGTGTAAATATTTTGATTAAAAAAACCCTTGATTTTACAATCAATTTATTAGGTTTTTACAGGGAAAAATCGTATATTTAACTTGGAAAAAAGCATACCTACTATACCACCCCCATAGTTTCTTGGAAGTAGTGTTTTTTCACTCTCAAAATCCCAATCGTATCAATCTTCATATAAACCTCAATTTTTCTCACAGAGATTTTGATACACTAACCTATTACCCCTAAAAAATACTGGAAAAAAAATTTCATCCATATGGAAAAAACATACTAATCCAATTACTGGGATTTACATTTATGATTTTGTATTTTCAGGGTTTGAAAAATTGTTAAACTATGATTGATAAATCAAGGATAAAAGAAGTTCTTACAACCTACTTGGAGAACATGAATAATATTATAGAAAAAAGAACTGCAAGTGGGAAATATATTTTTGAACAGGCAAGAGATAAAAACTTTATAATTCCCTACAAAACACCATTATGGAATAAAAGTAAAAATTTACAATCCTTTTTATCTCATAGAAGAATGTTGGATAGTAGAGTTAGAAATCAATTTAATTTAGATAATAAAATTCCATATGTTTTGAGGTTTCATCATCTAAACAAAAAGAATAAAGAACACTTCAAAGAAATGGATGAAGTTATGAGATTTCATAATACAATAACAATGGGTTGCCATAATATTGCTGATAGAATTTCAGTTAAAAATCCCAAAACAATTAAATCAGTTAGAACATTCTTTTCATTCCCTCATTATGGGAAACAGAAAGAAATGAAAGAAGAACTGAATGGGGATATGTATTACAATGAAAAAAGAGTAATTGATAAAAATGGATTTACTTGGATTTCACATAGTATAAATGCTATCAAAAATGGAAATGAATTCTACAAACATTTCGGTGATGATATAATTGATGATTTACCAATAACAGAAAACAAAGAATACAACGAAACAACTTTTAATCAAATTGGAAATGATGTGTTGTTTGATATGGATATTCTTGATTATCCTTTAATGGGAATATATGGGAGTTTTAACTATCTAAAAAGAGATGAGTTTGATTTTGAAGAATTTAATGAAGAAGAACTTTATGAAGTTGAAAGATGGTTAGATTATGAATGGATGAGTTTAGTAACACAATCAGCAAATTGCTATCCAAAATCTGGTTTATATAGTGATGTTAATGAAGAAAACATAAATAAGGTTTATATGGATTGTATTAAAGAATTGATTGATGAAAGAGGATACAGATTTATTTTTCCAATTGTTTTAACGAGTTGGAGAGAAGGAGTGCATCAAGCACAAAGAAATATGATGAGTAACAGAAAAGGAACTGAAGCAGTTTCAAAATATTTGAGAAATTCTACTGAAGAGGAAGCTAAAATGGGATATGAAAAATGGTTAAAAGAAATGGGGGAAAGATTTGAATTAGCATCAGATGCTCAACAAGTAGTGAAAGAAGGATTAAGAATTGATGAAAATGGTTGGTTCTTTCCATTACCTGAAAAATTTTCAACCCCTGCTGAATATAGAAATCATTATTATTCTTCTTGGATAGAAAAATCTGGTGATGATATTAAAAAAGGATATAGTAAATTTTGAGTAAAGAAAAATCCAACATTAAGAAAAAACTTGAAGAAAAAATCAAGTTGAAACTCATAAAAAAATATCCACACATACATAAACTTTATTTGGATAAAGAAATCACTTTGAAACAAGCGTATGATGGAGCACAAAGTGAATTATTAGGGATTGAAACCTTCAAAAGTAAAGGAACAAAAAAGTTCATCACCCACTCTACCAAAATCAAAAAAACAACACCTCAACACACATATCCATTTTCAAAACATCCATTAACTGAAAGTGAAAGATTTAATTGTGTGTATGAGGAAATCTTAAAGATGGATTTTATGAGTTTTAAGAGCTTTTCTCTTGATTTGAGAGATGAACTATTCTACCAATGGGAAAAGAACA
>JAYPSX010000195.1:1624-2813 GCA_038133315.1 Hyphomicrobiales bacterium | reverse complement strand
AAAAATTGGAGATTTAAAAATGAGCTTTCGTCCTTTGCATGATCGCGTTTTAGTACGTCGAGTAGATGAAGATGAAAAAACAACTGGTGGTATTATTATACCAGATACAGCCAAAGAAAAGCCAAGCCAAGGTGAAGTTGTTGCTGTAGGTCCAGGTGAGAGAGATGACTCTGGAAATAGAGTTGCACTTGATGTTAAACCAGGTGATAAAATTTTATTTGGTAAATGGTCAGGTACAGAAGTCAAAGTCGGTGATGAAGAACTCTTAATAATGAAAGAGTCTGACATCATGGGCATAGTAGAATAAACAAACTAGGAAGGATAAAAAAATGGCTGCAAAAGAAGTTAAATTTTCTGCTGATGCAAGAGATAGAATGTTACGCGGTGTTAACATTCTTGCAGATGCTGTAAAAGTAACATTGGGTCCAAAAGGTCGTAATGTGGTTATAGACAAATCATTTGGTTCACCAAGAATAACAAAAGATGGTGTTACTGTTGCCAAAGATATTGAACTAAAAGATAAGTTTGAAAATATGGGCGCACAAATGCTCAGAGAAGTGGCATCTAAAACTAATGATATAGCTGGTGACGGAACCACAACTGCAACAGTTCTTGCGCAAGCAATTGTCAAAGAAGGTGTGAAAGCAGTAGCAGCAGGTATGAACCCAATGGATTTAAAACGTGGTGTTGAAATTGCTGTAGCAGCAGCAATTAAGGACCTTACAAGTAAATCAAAGAAAATCAAAAGTTCTGATGAAGTATCACAGGTCGGCACAATCTCTGCAAATGGTGAAGCAATAATCGGAGAGAAGATTGCAGAAGCTATGCAAGTTGTTGGCAATGATGGAGTTATCACAGTTGAAGAATCAAAAGCACTTGAATTTGAACTGGAAACTGTTGAAGGTATGCTTTTTGATAGAGGATACTTATCACCATATTTCATTACTAATGCTGAAAAAATGATTTGTGATCTTGATGATCCATACATTCTTCTTTTTGAAAAAAAATTATCATCCTTACAACCAATGCTTCCAATCCTTGAACAAGTTGTTCAAAATGGCAAGCCGCTATTAATAATAGCTGAAGATGTTGAAGGTGAAGCACTTGCGACTCTTGTTGTTAACAAACTTCGAGGCGGTCTAAAAGTTGCTGCAGTAAAAGCTCCAGGTTTTGGTGATAGAAGAAAAGC
>JAYPSX010000195.1:0-1524 GCA_038133315.1 Hyphomicrobiales bacterium | reverse complement strand
GCGGTCTAAAAGTTGCTGCAGTAAAAGCTCCAGGTTTTGGTGATAGAAGAAAAGCAATGTTGGAAGACATAGCAATTTTAACAGGCGGACAAGTTATATCTGAAGATATTGGTATTAAACTTGAAAATGTTTCACTTGATATGTTAGGCAACGCAAAAAGAGTTTCAATCACAAAAGAAGAAACAACTATCATCGATGGCTCTGGAACAAAGAAAGATATTGAAGCACGAGTAAGCCAAATCCGTCAACAAATTGAAGATACAACTTCTGATTATGACAAAGAGAAACTACAAGAGAGACTTGCTAAACTATCTGGTGGCGTTGCTGTTATCAAAGTTGGTGGTGCAACAGAAATTGAAGTGAAAGAGAAAAAAGACAGAGTAGATGACGCATTAAACGCAACACGTGCTGCAGTTGAAGAAGGTGTTCTTCCTGGTGGCGGTGTGGCTTTATTGAGATGCACAAAAGCTGTTAAAGCAATTACTGATAAGAATGCTGATATACAAGCCGGTATCAATATTGTTCTTAAAGCACTTGAAGCACCTATCAGACAAATAGTTGAAAATGCTGGTGTTGAAGGATCTATTGTTGTTTCAAAAGTACTCGAAAATAATACACATAGTTTTGGTTTTGATGCACAAACAGAGACATATACTGATCTAGTAAAAGCTGGTATTATCGACCCTACTAAAGTCGTAAGAACTGCATTACAAGACGCAGCTTCTGTCGCAAGCCTTTTGATAACAACAGAGGCAATGATCGGTGATATACCAGAAGACAAACCTGCAATGCCTGGAATGCCTGATATGGGCGGTATGGGCGGTATGGGCGGCATGATGTAGTTGCCTGTAACCTGATACCTAAGGTTAAATAACAAAAAACCCTCTCACAATGAGAGGGTTTTTTATTTCGATACAATTATTTTAAATTTCTGAATATTTTTCTCAGAACATTTTAATTCACTGACTAAATTTTCAAGTAGACTCAATTTCTCTCTGTTCCATCTTGTATTTAAGGCACCAAACAAACACGCCTGACTTCTTAATATTGTTCCTAAGTCAATTCTTTTTAGTTGATTTGCCTTCAAAGTAGATCCCGTACTCGTGATATCAATTATTATTTCTGATGATCCATATGCTGGGGCACCTTCAGTGGCTCCGTGACTGTCCACAAGCAGATAATCAGAATAACCAAGTACTCCAAAAAAATTACGTGAAATGTTTGGGTACTTTGTTGCTATTCTCAGTCGTTTCTTATTCTTAATTCGAAAATCATAAATAACGTCTTCAAGATCAGTTATTGATTTTACGTCTATCCAGCTTGAGGGAACAGCAACAACCACATCTGCAAACCCAAAGCCTAATTCCATTAAATTAAAAATACAATCTTTAGGTTCATAAATATATTCTTCAACTAAATCTAGACCCGTTATCCCTATATCAATGGAACCCTTTTGAAGCTCATACGATATCTCCTTTGGAGATAAAAAAATGATATCGATATTCTCAATACCAACCATTTTAC
>JAYPSX010000194.1:0-2815 GCA_038133315.1 Hyphomicrobiales bacterium | reverse complement strand
AAATAAGTATAATAAATTCTTCAAAATATTAAATAATTTTATTTAATTGGATTTTTTTTTTTTTATTTTATATATATTGGATTTTAAAACAATAATGATGGATGTTTATGGAATTCTTATTTGAAATTATTGCAGTAGGTATCTTTTCATGTGTAATATTTGATGTTTGGCAAAGAATTTTTAAATTGCTAACTGGCATTCCTCCAAGTAATTGGGCCATGGTTGGTAGATGGCTTATAAATTTAATCAAGAGTCATCAAATTTTTGTTGAAAACATAACAACTGTTAAGTCCTATGACTCAGAGTTAAAAATTGGCTGGTTGTTCCATTATTTCGTCGCAATCTTATATGCATTTGTGTACTTTCTGTTAATGAGATTAGGGATAATTAATCCGGGGGTTGTTGATGGATTTATCTTTGGAGTAATAAGTGTGATTGTCCCATGGTTTTTTTTTCAGCCAGCACTCGGCAATGGCATTCTTGCTAAAAAGACTCCTGAACCAATAAAAGTCTGTTCATTGGCACTTATGATGCACACAATTTTTGGGACTGCTATTGGAATAGGATTTCAATTTTTAATGGCTCAATAATCAATAATGTTTCAATCATGAGAATTTATTTTGACCATGCCGCTTCATCTCCAGTCAGGAAGCAAGTTATAGATTTTTTTAAATCAGAAGACTTTATTGATTTGTATAATCCATCATCTGTACACTTTGAAGGTCAAAAAACAAGAGCAAAAATAAATGATGCAAGAGACCTGATATCTAGTTTACTGGAATGTAACGAAGAAAATATTGTTTTTACATCCAGTGGGACGGAGTCATGTAATTACGTAATTAATCATGCGCTTCATACAGAAGATATTGAAAATATAATCTACTTACCCACTGAACATAGTGCAGTTTTAGATACAATTTTCTCTAAATCAGTCAAGAGACTCCCATGTCAAATGAATGAAAATGGAGAAATAGATCTTTTAAATCTGGATAGTATTCTAGCAAGCCTCTCAGGGAAGACACTTGTATGCGCGATGTTAATAAATAACGAAACTGGAATTATTCAGCCAATTATAGATATTTCTAATGTTTGTCAGAAGTATGGCGCATTATTATTCTCAGATATGATACAATCTATTGGCAAACTTAATATGGTTGAATGTCTTAAGTTTTGTGATTATGCCTCTTTTGCTGCTCATAAAATTGGAGGTCTGCCAGGGACGGGGATTGCTTATCTGAAAGAGCAGAAAAAAGTCTATAAAGATTTTTTTGGAGGAGAACAGGAGTTTGGTAGACGTGCTGGCACTGAAAATGTTTCCGGTATTATAGCATTTGGAATTGCAATGGAAGCTTGTATTGACGCATCAGTATATGAAACTAATAACATTATGCATTTGTATGAGCACCTTACTGAAGGTATTAGAAGTATTTCAAAAGAAATTATCATACCCTCGATTGATGGTAATAAAGAAAATTCTATAACGACTGTAATCTTTCCAGGTTTAAAATCTGAGAATTTAATTATTGGTATGGATATGAATAATATTGCAGTAAGTGCTGGTGCAGCGTGTTCATCGGGTAAAATTGGTGGATCTCATGTATTAAAATCTCTGAATTATGATAAAAGTCAAGTAAATGGAGCAATAAGAGTTAGCTTCGGTTGGAATAATACTTTGGATCAAGTAGATTACTTTATTAAAGTATTAAATAATTTGCTTCAGGGGATGAATTTTAAGTTTTAAATCATTATATTTAAAATAAACCAATCATATAGATAATAACGTTATAAACATACAATGCCAGCAGTTAAAGAAACAGTAAAAAAAGTTGATGAAATTAGCGTAGACAAATACAAATTTGGTTGGTCTACCGATATGGATGTTGAAAAATCACCCATTGGTTTATCTGAAGATACAATACGTTTTATATCAAAGAAAAAAAATGAACCAGATTGGATGTTGGAATGGCGATTAGATGCATTTCAAAGATTCAATACTATGGCAGAACCCGAATGGGCAAAAGTAAACTATCCTAAAATCAACTATGATAATATGTATTTTTATTCAGCACCTAAAAATCTTGAAGGTCCCAAATCTCTAGATGAGGTTGATCCAGAGTTGCTTAAGACCTATGAAAAGCTTGGAATACCTCTTAGAGAACAAGAAATGTTAGCTGGTGTGAAAAAGAATATTGCAGTTGACGCTGTTTTTGACTCTGTTTCTGTAGTAACAACATTCAAAGAAAAATTAGCAGAAGAGGGAATAATTTTTTGTTCGATATCAGAAGCAATCCATAACTACCCTGAATTAGTCAAAAAATATTTAAGTTCCGTTGTGCCAAAATCAGATAATTATTATTCTGCTCTAAATTCTGCTGTTTTTACAGATGGCTCATTTGTATACATCCCTCCAGACACACGTTGTCCTATGGAGCTATCAACATATTTTCGGATTAATGATCAGAATACAGGACAGTTTGAAAGAACACTAATAATTGCAGATAAAGGCTCTTATGTAAGCTATTTAGAGGGTTGCACCGCACCTCAAAGAGATGAAAATCAATTACATGCAGCAGTTGTTGAGTTAATTGCTCTAGAAAACGCTGAGATAAAGTATTCTACAGTTCAAAATTGGTATCCTGGTGATGAAAATGGTGTTGGAGGTATCTATAACTTTGTGACAAAAAGAGGGGATTGCAGAGGTAAAAATTCAAAAATTTCTTGGACTCAGGTAGAAACAGGTTCAGCAATAACATGGAAGTACCCCTCATCTAAATTAAGGGGGGATAATTCTGTTGGATAATTTTATTCGATTCCA
>JAYPSX010000193.1:0-2818 GCA_038133315.1 Hyphomicrobiales bacterium | reverse complement strand
ATTTAAGCCTGAGCCTTGGTCAATTTCCCCGAGAATTGGAGGTTGACCTCCAGCTGATTGATTTAGAGCATTAAACAGCACCTGAATAGTATCAAAATTCTTACTCTTCAGTAGACTAGATATCGTTGAGAAATCGGCATTCCATCCTGTCAATCCAGTAAAATGAACCTTACCTTCATTTTTAAAGCTACTTATGATATCAGAGAAATTAATGCAATCAGAATAAGTCATAATTGGAGCAAATTCTGGAGGGTTATCCCGAAATTTATATTCCCCTCTGAAATGCCCCACCTGATGGTGAATTTGAATTAAATCTATATAATCAAGATTAAGGTTTAATAAGCTCCGATCTATTGAACTCCTGATACTATCTTCCATATTTTCAAGTTGTTCAAAATTATGAAAACGAATTTTTGTTGCAATTATCAACTCTTCTCTTTTTGTTGAGGATAAATTTTTAAAAACATTTCCTAGGTTTATCTCAGATTTTTCATTTCCGTAAACGGGTGATGTATCATAAAAATTTATTCCATTATCAATTGCATAGTTAATGAGATAATTGCATTCTTCATCTGTGGTTAAACCCCAAGCATGACCGATACCTGCACCACCCAGACCTACTTCAGAGACTTTTATACCTGTCTGCCCAAGAAGATTATATTTCAATATCCCCCTCCAATTCATCCATATATGGGCTGGATAATTCAGAGTGCTGAACACCAAATACATTTATCGTCATTGATATAAGTGTGTAATAACCAAGTATGCCAACTAGATCAACTGTTCTATCTTTGCCGAGGGTGTTAATTGTATTTTCATAAACTTCATCGCTCACCTTTTTGTCTTTATGAAGACGCATTGTGAAATCATAAATTACTCTCTGTTCCGAGTCCATGTTTGATGGTTTTTTACCTTTTTCAATAGCATCTATAATTTCTTTTGAAACACCTTTTTCCATTGCGATCTTACTGTGAACTTTCCACTCATAACCAGCACCCCATACACGAGCTATCAAGCAAATAGCAAATTCAGATAATTTTGGTTCTAGTGATGTGTAATATCTACAATAAGCACCAAGTGACTGTGCTTTGTCTGCCAAACCAGCTCTATGCATCCAAACTGCAAGTGGACCTCTTACACTACCTCGAGGACCTGAAGAAATCTCATCGTGTATTTTTTTTTGATCCTCATTCATTTCGTCATAAGTTAAATTTTTAAGCCTCATTGTTCTCTCCTTACAGTTTATTAAAAAATACATTTAGATATATTTTTATAGTGTACCCATATAAATAAATACATCGTCACAATCTTTTTTTGTGATATACATGTGCATTTAATATATACGAAAAAAATTTATCGACGACAGAAGAATTTACTGACAATCGCAATTGTTAATGAGTTATTAAAGTTTTTTTTGATTAAGTTTCGATTTTGCTTTAATTTTGATTAAAATGTTGTTAAAAAGTAACTCTAGCAGATTTAGCTAGAAGTAGTAAAATAGTTCAATAACTAAAATTTATGCAAACTCTGCATAAATCAAACGGGAGGAAGTTAAACATGGCTGAAGACATAGTCATTAGTGGTAGCGGGCTCGGTAAGCAATTTAATGAAACTGTGATTGCTGTTGAAGACGCTAATTTCACTATCCCGCGTGGTTCATTTATATCTCTAGTAGGACCAAGCGGCTGCGGAAAATCTACATTGCTTAGACTTATATCAGGTCTAATCGAAAAATCAGAGGGTGACCTATTGGTAAGAAATGCCGAAGTGGTGGGTCCAAGAAGTGATATTGGAATGATGTTCCAAAAAGCAGTTTTATTAGATTGGCGTACTTCAATTGAGAATGTACTTCTTCCAGATGAAATTAGAGGAACACTTGACCAAGATGCCAAAAAAAGAGCGTGGGATCATCTTCAACTAGTTGGACTAAAAGATTTTGAATTTTCATTCCCAAGACAGTTATCAGGTGGTATGCAACAACGTGTTGCTCTTGCACGACTATTACAAACAGGTGCTGATATCATGCTGCTCGATGAACCATTTGGTGCTCTTGACGAATTTACCCGTGAGAGATTGAACGATGAACTACTAAGAATTGTTGAAGGTCCAGATATTACTACGCTATTTGTAACACATAACATACAAGAAGCAATATATCTTGCTGATCAAGTTTTTGTGATGACTCCAAGACCAGGAAGAATTGCAGCACAGATTAAAATTGATCTGCCTACTCCAAGAAATATTGGTATGACAACAACTCCAGAATTTAACAAGTACGTACAAGAAGTTAGAGATGTGCTTGCTGGTCATTTAGATGGACAACCGCTATGAGTAATGATCAAGAAGCTAGCATTAGTAATATTGAACTAAATTCCCAATATACCGGGACACTAAGTGGTGCCGTTTTAAGACATACACTAATCTTCTTCGTAATCATGTTTATATGGGAAATGGCTAATAGAACTGGTTTTAGTAACCCTCTATTACTTCCAAGACCTACTGATGTTGTTGCATCAATATGGAAAATATATGTAACCCAAGGTAACGTATGGTATCATTTATGGGTAACCTTCCAAGAGGCCATGCTTGGCTGCTTTGTGGGTACTGTCATTGGTATTGCACTTGCTGTTGCAGCTGTATTGAGTGATACATTCAGGCAATTTCTAAAACCATACATTATTATCGTTGAAGCAACACCAAGAATTGCTGTTGGTCCAATATTTGTTACATGGTTTGGATTTGGAATGAGTTCTAAGGTTGCACTAGCAGCTTTGGTATGTTTCTTTGCGCCATTTGTTAACACAATTACGGGTTTACT
>JAYPSX010000192.1:2161-2820 GCA_038133315.1 Hyphomicrobiales bacterium | reverse complement strand
CTTCAGACCTAGCTAAAAGTGAAGAATTGTGAACCATATCATTTTCAACAAATATGTGTCCTGGGCTGACCAGATTAGCCCATGTTGCCCAAGAGCTGTAAGGGGACTTGAAGTATTTGACAATATCTGAAATGCTAAATTCTAATTTATTGTCAATGAGTCTCATATACTTACTTTAATTTTTTTATTTTGAAATACGAGAAACAATTAGAGTGCTTTTCTATCTTTTGAATAATGCAATATATTGATAAAGTAATTATTTGGCTCATTTAGGTTAAATGTGATAGATCCTAATTCAGAATGTTCAATTTTGATTTTAGAATTGAACACTTCATTACCACCACTGTGGAGAGTATATGTACGAAAGTCTTTATTAATTTCTATTATTTTTGAATTTTCATTATGAAAAAATTCAATATTTAAATCTTTTTTATCAATTCCTGTAAATGGATAATTGAATCCAAATATAACTTCTGTAAGCAACCAACCTTTTTTAATTTCTATATAGCCAAAACAAAAGTGTTTTGGATTATAAATTATTGTGTTGTGAGCTTGAAGATCGTTGTCTACCACTCCATACTGAACTAATCTAAAAACCCCATCAACTTTCTCAAAATACCAACCGTATTCATTTAGCTTTTTCAAAAGTGGTCCAAGAC
>JAYPSX010000192.1:670-2151 GCA_038133315.1 Hyphomicrobiales bacterium | reverse complement strand
AGATTTACCATCAAAACACATATTCAATAAGCTTTGTATTTCATCATGAGTCCACCTTTTTCCATGTCTAGTCAATTCCCATTCAATATCTAATTCTGAACTTTCAGCATCAATGACTATTGCTGAATTCACTTCTGAGTCTGTAAAATCATAATTAAGTATTGATTCATAAACATCAATTTCATCACTTGAAACCTTTCTGTCATTAATTCTGTCTTGTTCTGTTTCGAGTGCTTTTGCGAGAATTCTTAGAATTGTAAACATTTAACTATTTAGAATTTTTGTAATCTGCGAAAGTAATTTTTGACTAGCATTTGCTGGATCTTCATCTGTATCCCAAGTGGCAACGAAAAAATCTACATCTCCAATTTTGTCATGTTGGTCAAGAGGGTTAAAAGTTGAGTCAGAAAAACCAATTACAATTCCTTTCGTTACTTTGTAAACACTTGTAAAAGCAAAAGATTGATTAAAGTCACTTCTGCTAACTTTTTTTTGTGAAGTCCAAAATTTGTATTTAATATCACCAGTTGCGATATTCTCAGGATATCCAAAAACTAAATCTGGGTTAAAAGAATACTTTCCATCTCTTGAATTTTTACTCGTTGGTTTTGAATTACACATAAACTTTTCTGGCAAATTTTGATTTAAAAAGTATCTAATTCCATTTTCTATAACCATAAAAGTGTTCATCATCCTTGCTGATGCTGTGATCTCTCCAACTGTTACTTCAGCACCATAAGATTGAAGAATATTTTTAGCACCCACCAATGCTTGTTCATAGTATTTTGTATTTCTATCAATATTTATTCTCAGATCTGAAACTACATAATCTGGTATAAATTCAAAGTGATGAAAAAGCTTTGATGCTTTTGTTTTAAGTGTTTCAACGAAATTCCAACTTTCAGTTGAAAGAGAATCAGAGTTAGTAAGAGTTTTAATTTCGTATAGAGCCGATTTGATAAGCCTATTTAATGGCGTGTCAATTGTAAATTCTTCATATTCAGTTTTAATAGCCAACTTTCCTGATAATAAATTTCTCGTTGTTGCTAGAACATTTACATGCCCTTTTATAAATTTCAGCTCATCTTCAAACTCTTTATATCCTTTTCGTATTCCTTTGCTTACTACTTTTTCAACTCCATTTAAAAAATCGTTAATTATGAGGTAAAAAATCTCTCCTTTAGCTGCAGTTCCTTGGTTTTCATCAATCCAAATATTTCTATCTTTATTTTTATCAAGGTTATAAATTTCTATGAAGTGGTCATCATCAATTTTTGGTGAAATATTAAAGACTCGATCACCTAAAACTATTTGCCCAATTGCGTTGTTCACGGTTAAGAAGTAAGTATTTTCGCGTATTTCAGACTTCTGAAAAAGTATTTTAAACCCAGTATCTTCCTCTTCACCTTTATCGTCAGGTAGACCGCTTACAAAATTAGTTATTTTACTTTCAAGTGCTTTAAGTGCAGTAGCTTCATCAT
>JAYPSX010000192.1:0-660 GCA_038133315.1 Hyphomicrobiales bacterium | reverse complement strand
CGTCTGAAAGAGTTATTTCTAAGGACTTATTTTCAACTAATTTATATGAATTTTTTATCTGATTCATATACCTAAGATGCTTTTTTAATTTCTTCGATTACCCAGTCCCAGAAATTAAGCATCTCATTTATGCAATTGTTCTCAACTAGTTCTTGCATGGATATACCTGGTAGTGATTTGTTAAAAAAGTCACTTTCAATATTTATTTCATGGTCCTGACATAACTTATGAAACCTAGTTTCAAATTGATCTTTGAAACTCGGATCATTAAAGGGAGCTCTTAAATATTTTTTGCTATAAAGGTCCATAAGTCTTACCTCAAACTTTCCTTTTCCAGTAATTCTAAAAAAGTGATATTTGCTATCTCTTATCTGATTGCTTTTTGAGTCACTTTGATAAATAAACATTCCACCACCAGTTTTAAAAGATGTTTTTGCTCTTCTGCCTAAGTAAATATTAAATTCAGGATATTTTTTACTCCAGTTAACAACTTTATTGAACTCATTCTTTACACTTTCGCCAATCTCACCTAAGTCTGCAGCCAAAATATTAAGTGAATATTCTTTATCTTTGTTAGGTAATGAATTTATCTCTTCCTTAATTGGCCAAAAGTTTTCAAATGAATTAAATTGTTCTAAATCAGTGGGATCATCTAAAAAG
>JAYPSX010000191.1:0-2838 GCA_038133315.1 Hyphomicrobiales bacterium | reverse complement strand
AGTGGCTTCATTGAAACACTTCAAAACGAAGAAATAGATCAAAATCAACGTGCCAAATTTTTGGGCATTATGAAAGAAGAGTCAAATAGAATGGATAGAATTATTTCCGACTTACTTTCACTCTCAAAGATAGAAATTAATATGTACGCGGAATTAGATGAGAAGATTAATCTCATAGACCAGATAAAAACAGCAAAAGATGCACTTGATCTCAGAGCTCGTGAACTAGGAAAGAGTATAAATATCCGATACCCTGACTATGACACTCCAAATATTTCAGCTGAATCAGATCAAATAATAGAGGTTTTTCATAATTTAATTGATAACGCAATTAAATACTCTAATGAAAATAGCGAAATAGATATCGTGGTAGAACTGATAAAAAGGCAAGATGACAACTATCTTAAATCGTCTGTAATTAATGTTGGTACCCCAATTAGTGAAGAGCATCTGCCAAGACTTACAGAAAGGTTTTACCGCGTTGATAAAGCAAGATCTAGAAATGTCGGTGGAACTGGACTTGGTTTAGCTATAGTTAAACATATTTTACTCAGACATAATGCTGAGCTTGAAATCACAAGCGAAATCGATGGCAAAACAACATTTTCTATTTTTTTTCCTGTTGATAATTCCAAAAAATAAAATCTGTCATATTTTTGCAACATAAGAGTAGCTCAATAAATGCTCAAGTGGCATACATTCATCAGGTATCAACTTTTAATAAAGTATGTTTTGAATTTTTATAGGTTTTTTTATGGGTGAAAATTATACATTTTTATTCTTGTGTACTGGTAACTCATGCAGATCCATTATTGCAGAATCCATTTTGAATAAAATTGGAAAAGGTAAATTTCGTGCATTTTCAGCTGGCTCTAAACCTGTTGGATATATAAATCCTATGACTATTAAACTACTTGAGAGTAAAGGGCATAATATAAGCACACTAAGCTCTAAAAACTGGGATCAATTTTGTTCAATGCCCAATATGGATTTTATAATTACAGTATGTGACAATGCTGCAGGAGAAGTTTGTCCTATATGGCCCGGTAGACCAATCAGTGCTCATTGGGGTTTAACTGATCCAGCATGCGTTGATGGAGATGAAGATATCCAATATCAGGCATTTTTGGATACCTACACCACTCTTGAAAAACGACTAAACAAATTGATTAATGCTCTTAGTGTTAATATCAATGGTAAAGTCACCAGAGAATATTTACAGAACACATTATCTTCTGTGTGATGAATAAAAATGGAGAAAAAAATTATCATAAAATATTTTATTGAGTTTTTAGGAACTATGCTTTTATTAGCTACAGTGATCGGGTCAGGTATTATGGGAGAAACACTCGCAGGGGGTAATGATGCGATCGCACTGCTAGCAAACACGATAGCAACTGGTGCTATACTTTATGCCTTAATTACAATGTTTGGATCCATTTCCGGAGCTCACTTTAACCCAGCCGTATCAGTTGTATTTTTTATCAAAAAAGAAATTACTTTTAGTGTCCTTGTTTTTTATATTGTTGCGCAAGTCTTGGGTGGTTTATTGGGGATGATGATTGCACATTTTATGTTTGATTATGAATTACTTCAATATTCGTCAAAGATCAGAATTGGGCCTAACCAGTGGGTTTCTGAATTTATTGCAACATTTGGATTAATCGCAACTATTTTATTTACAATTAAGGAAAGATCCTCATCTTTAGCAATGTCTGTTGGGCTATACATAAGCGCAGCCTATTGGTTTACTGCCTCAACATCATTTGCAAATCCAGCTGTCACAATTGCACGAACCTTCACAGACACCTTCTCTGGAATACACTATTCCGGAACAATATATTTTATAATTGCCCAGTTTTTAGGTGCAATTCTGGGTTTGGTAATCTATAGCCTGGTCTATAAAAAATAAAAAGTTCATTACAAATTTTCGTTTGTGTGTTCACGGACAACAAAAATATACTCAATGTACCTGTGGATAAAATAGATAATATAATTTTGTAATATTTTTGTAATATTTAGGTAACAATATTTTAAAATACAACGCCCATTAAGAGAACAGTTAAACTGTTAATTTTATTGAGGGAGCTTTTAAAATGAAAGTTTTTAAATATTTTTTATTTATTATGTTTAGCGGGTTAATTATGTTTCCAATTGGTAAAGCAGATGCCCGTGATACAATTCAAATCGTAGGATCATCAACTGTATTTCCTTTTGCAACAGTGGTTGCTGAGGAATTTGGGAGAAATTCCGACAATAATACTCCAGTAATCGAGTCAACTGGATCAGGTGGAGGAATGAAACTCTTCTGCGCTGGTATTGGACTTGAACATCCTGACATTACAAATTCATCAAGAAGAATTAAGAAAAGTGAATACGATAACTGTACTGCGAATGGTATTGATATGACAGAATTTGTTATAGGTTTCGATGGAATTGTTGTCGCTAATTCAAATCAAGGACCAGATCTTGACTTAACAATGGAAGAGATATTTTTGGCAATTGCTGCTAAAGTTCCTGGACCTGACGCAACCAATGAAGATTGTAAACTAATTGACAACCCATATAAAAAATGGAACGAGATTAATCCCTCACTTCCAAATGTAAAAATAGAAGTTCTTGGACCTCCCCCAACATCTGGTACAAGAGATGCCTGGTCAGAACTAGCCATGGAAGGTGGAGCAAAGGCAATAGAGTGCCTAAACAATCTTAAAAAAGAAGATGGGGATCTTTGGGAAGCTGTTGTATATGGTATAAGAGAAGATGGTTATTGGATTGATGCAGGAGAAAATGATAACCTCATGGTATCAAAACTAGAGGCCAATAGTGATGCGATTG
>JAYPSX010000190.1:1693-2896 GCA_038133315.1 Hyphomicrobiales bacterium | reverse complement strand
TAATTAATTATTTTAGAAAAAATTACCAATTTGAATATATTAATGAAAAAATATTCTAATATCAATAATTAAAATTTCTCAAATAGAAATTTATTCTAATAAAATATGAAATACTGCGTTATTATTATTTTAATAATTTTCTTGTAAAAATAATAATCTAGTATAATTTCAAAATTCATCATTGGATCTTGAACTTTACTAATAACACTTAGGTATTTTTGAAATGTCTGGAAGTAATTCAAATAATATAATCAAAGCCTCTTTACCTAGAGGTCAGCGTGATGTTTATGGTTCTGAACTACAGAAAATCAAAAATATAGTTTCAAGAATTACTAAAGTCTATGAGTCATATGGGTTTGAAGAACTATCAACTCCTGCGTTTGAATTTAGTGATGTATTAGGTAAATTCTTACCAGATTCAGAACGACCAAATGCAGGCGTATTCTCTTTCCAGGATGAGGATGAGAAATGGCTTTCATTGAGGTATGATCTGACAGCACCTTTGGCAAGATTTGTATCAGAAAATTATGATCAAATTACTAAACCTTACAAAAGATATCAATTTGGGAGCGTATGGCGTAATGAAAAGCCGGGTCCAGGAAGATACAGGGAGTTCTTACAATTAGATGCAGATATCATTGGATCAGACAACTTCATTGTTGATGCAGAATTATTAATGCTGGCAACTGACTCAATGAGATCACTTGGTCTTGATGATCAAAATTTTAATGTCAAGGTTTCAAATCGTAAGCTATTAGATGCAATCATAGAATTGATTAAAAAAGATGATGATATTGATGAAAATAGAAGACTAACAATACTTCGGGCAATTGATAAACTAGACCGAGTTGGAGTAAGTGGCATCGAAAAATTATTATCAGAAGGCAGGAAAGACGAGTCAGGTGATTACACAAAAGGCGCTCAATTATCGAAAAGAAGTATTGAGAAAATACTAAACTTTATATCAATAGGATCAACTGTCAGGACGGACTTTATTAATCAGACAAAAGAAATAATATCCAAAACAGAGCAAGGACCAATAGCCATTGATGAGTTAATTGGAATAGATAAATTACTAACTGAACTAGGTTATAACCAAGAAATTTCATTCGATGGGACTATAGTCAGAGGATTGGAGTATTATACAGGAACAATATTCGAGACCAATATTGTGTTAGATGAAAAAAAGAAAGATGAAATGCC
>JAYPSX010000190.1:0-1593 GCA_038133315.1 Hyphomicrobiales bacterium | reverse complement strand
AAAAAGGAATTTCTGCTGAAGTTTATCTCGGTGGTTCTGGCATGAAAGCACAAATGAAATATGCTGATAGACGAAACTCACCATTGGTAATTATTGAAGGTACTAATGAAAGAGAGATGGGGATAGTAACAGTAAAGAATTTGATCAAGGGAAAAGAAATATCGAATATGATTGAGAATCGTGATCAATGGATAAATAACGATGAAATTCAATTTGAGATTAATAGGGATCAAGTTGCAAATAAAATTTCTGAGATCTTCAAAGAAATAAATAAAAAAAATGAATAAAATAGTTCACAAAGATCCCGCAACTATAAGAGAATATTTTATTAGGGAGGGATACAAATTATATAATCCTTCAATGACGATAGATGCAGACCTCGTTATGAATTTTATGGGTGAAGACGTAAGAAATAGATTACTTCTCTCCAATTCACCTGATGGCAAAGAAATTTGTCTTCGTCCAGATTTTACACTTCCTCTTGCAATAAGTTATAAAAATAATGAAATACGCGATAATAAATACGTTTATGATGGTTATGCATTTCGTTTTCCTACAAAAAATGAAAAAACACGCAGTTGTCCCGAATTTAGACAAATTGGGATAGAAAATTTTGGCAGTGAAAAAAAAATTGAATCTGAAGTTGAAATTATATCACATGTCTATGAAGTTTTATCTGAGTTTAGCGGCTTTGATCTAAGAATTACAATTAGTGATGTATCAATATTCTATCAATTTTTAAAAAACTTAAATCTCAGCAAATATCTGTTTAATAAAATAATACGTTTATATTGGAACGGTTTTGATAATGTCGAAATTAAAGACGCAATTCAGACGCTAATTAATAGAAAATTTGAAGCAGAAAACAGAGAAGACTTGATTGCTCAGTATAAAAATGGATCATTGACTGGTATTAGATTTATTGAGTCATTGCTCGGAGAAGAAAATATTTCAATATTTTCTGGCAGGGACCCAGATGAAATCGTAAATAATTATTTGGATAAATTGGAGTCAAATAACACCAGTGAAATAGATCAAAAAACAATCAATCAAATTTCTGAATTACTATCAATAACAGGTGATATCAATAGTTGTATTACTGAACTATCAAAGTTTGAGGATAACTATACTCTTGATCTTAAAAATACAATTGTTGAATTGGAAAATAGAATTAAATACCTTAAAGGTATAAATATACCAATAAATAATATTCAATTTAAAACAACTTTATCACGAAAAGCTGAATATTATACTGGTTTAATTTTTGAAATAAATAACACAAAAACACCATTAAGCGACCCAATAGCAATTGGAGGTAGGTATGATAAAATTTTTGAAGAATTGGGTTCAATAAAACCAATACCTGCAGTTGGTTGTTCAATATACGTTGACCGGTTATTATATTCAGGAAAATCAGATGTCTGAGAATTTGATTATTGGGATCCCAAATAAAGGTAGGCTTCAAAAAGATACTGAAGAAATTTTCTTAAATTCAGGTTTAAAAATCCAAAGAGGAAATGGTGAGCGCGAATATACCGGTAAAATGGTTGGTATTGAGAATATCGATATCATTTTTTTATCTCCAAAGGAGAT
>JAYPSX010000189.1:0-2899 GCA_038133315.1 Hyphomicrobiales bacterium | reverse complement strand
TAATAAAAATTTTTATTAGCTTACATTATAAATAATTATATTTTCAATATCTCTTTGCACTTCACATTCGTGACCTACGACTAGTCGTCCAAATTTAAACGACAGTGATGGTATCAATCCATTTCTTCTAAATTGTCTAAGTGTACCAACTGGAATTCCAGTATTTGTACTTATCTTTTTTAGTGTCAAAGGCTTGCACTTAAGTGAGTGCTGATCATTAATACAATTCATTTCACCTCCTCTCGTTTCATATAAATTTTTGTAATTCATTTGCATATGATATACATATTGTTATTATAGTGGTAGTTTTATAAGTCTTTTGCTAGAGACTGACAAATGGAGGGTAAGTGGAGTTAATAAAACAAACTGGAGTAAAACAAGCGGACTATGTTTTTAAATTCGATGAGTATGTAGATGGGTGGGAGCAAATAGTTGAAGTCAATGTCAAAAAGGGTGTCCCCTACATTTCGGCTATTACGTGGCGGGAAATGGTTAACGTTTTTCAAGATGAAGAAGACGAATATTTTGTGCCACATCAATTGAATGCAACAAAATACAGAGAGTTTCCAATTGGTGAAGTAGCAGATAGGGTTTCCTCATATGTTCTACTAAGTCAAATGGATTTTGGAAAGAAGGGTAAGGAAGCTTCTAATTTAAGTTATTCAGAATTATTAGATATGGCTTGGAAGTATCTAAATGTTTATCCAAAAATTGAGAGCAAGTGGAAAGATGCGAGAAATGCACTTGTTTATGTTTGTTGGTATCTATTAGAACTTAACAAATATAGTGAGATTTTCGACACAAACAGAGACAAAGATCTGCACACTCGTATATCTAAAAGGTTGAATATTTCCAAAACTAATAGTATTCAAGTTCTTAATAGGTTAAAGAATAATGGATATCTTGTTCCAACAAGCGTTACAAATTCTCTAGTTCCAACTGTTAAAACAGTGCGATTCTTAATTGATGTTTTAGAACCAGTAGAGTTTACAAATGATAAGCTACAAAATCAGATTCAAGAAATTTTGATTGAATCGGACAATGATGCCTTTGATTACTTTCGAAAAATTTGGGAAGGTCCTCATAATGGTTATACCAAAACAGAGGTACACGGTGATTACATAGAAGAAGTAGATAGGGATGAATCAGAAATTGAAACTGAACTTCAGGAGGATTATACAAATGCACTTGGTGAAACTTGGTTCATCTATGACTTTATGAGTGAACATAATTTATGGTGTGAATTCAACAAATATCTAGATGGTCTTGGAGATGACTACGTTATTTTCTGGAAATTTGATGAAAATGTTTATAAAGCAATTCAAAACTCTAATAAATATATAAACGACTGGCATTTGCTTGCTAATCCAGATTTAATTGATGAAATATTAAAAGAGTTAGGTTTAGAAGAACATCTGATACCTGATAAAAAAGAAAATAAAAAATTTCAAGATGATGATTTATTTTTTGAAGAGGCACCTTTCTAAATGCCTGTAAGAGTGCACCCTGAGTTTGCTAAAGCTTCCAATAAAGCTAATCGAAAGAAATGGCAGGCGTATTGGAGAGAGTACAATGGGAAAGTTAGATCTAAGAGTTTTTATCTAAAAAAAGATGCTGAAGAATACTCGAGAAAAAAACAAATAGAGATTGCAAGAGGTACATATCTCTCCCCTGTGGCTGAAGAAGAGAAGTTAGTTTCTGTTAAAGAGTATGCCTACAATGTTCCCTTAGTGCTTTCTATGAGTTCTAAAGACTCAACCAGAGAGAGAAATGAAGGTATCAGAAAGAATCAGGTTATGCCTTATTTAGGCGATATTCCTGTTATAAAACTTTCCAACAAAACTATCCAAGATTGGATTAACACCTTAGCAATACAAAATTACGCTGCTGCAACAATCAAGATGGCTCGTGGTGAGCTACAAAAAATTATCAATAAAGCTCTTGCTGAAGGATTACTCACCCATAACCCTATGCAACAACTCATCACACCAATTGTGAAACCAGTAAGAAAAGGAAGTGATCCAGGTAATTATTTATCTCCTGAAGAATGCAATCTATTAATTCAAACAGCTTCTTTCTGTTGTGCCAATGCAGTTGAGAACGAGAAGTCTATTACTGGACACGAAGGTATTTGTTATAAGCCATATGCTACTTTATTTGAGACTGCTATTTGGACAGGACTAAGAAAAGGTGAGTTACTTGCACTGAGAACTAGTGATATTGACTTGGAGAATGGTGTTATCAATATTTCAAAATCATATACAAAAGGTGTTGATGGAACTACAAAAACTAAATCTTCTATAAGGAAAGTACCTATTGGACCAAAAATGTGTACTGTGCTTGAAACTCAAATTAAAAAATATAACAAAAGTGAGTTTGTTTTTGAGACTTTATTTGGAAAAAGACTCAATGAAAGTAAAGTGACAAAAGTCTTGAATGAGATAACCCAAATACTTGGTATAAGAACGAAAGAGAGGGTTGTTACTTTCCACTCACTCAGACATACCTATACAGCTTTAGCCAGAAGAGAATTTAGAACTGAGGAACAGATACAAAAAGTTGTAGGACATAGTGACATTAGAACTACTAGCTATCATTACGGAGCAAAGTATGATGAGTTAGAGAAGCCTTTATCGGAGAAGTTATGAGTGAAAAAAGTTTCAACTGCTCACAATGTAATATGCCAATTTATCCACCACAAGTTCCTGGACGTCAAGAGTTCAAAGATAAATTTGATCAAATCAAATGCTTAGGTTGTGGGCCTATAAATAATTATTTTCAATCAAGAAAAGTTGTCCACTCAGATGAAAAAATTAAACCTAAATGGGAACTTAATTTTGCAGGAATATTTTTGAAGTATGGTCTAATATTTGGACTTATTGTTTCAATTCTTGAATGG
>JAYPSX010000188.1:0-2904 GCA_038133315.1 Hyphomicrobiales bacterium | reverse complement strand
CATATAATTAATAGAATTAATTTTAAGTAATCACTAATTTAAATATGGCTCAGATAAAAAAAATAATATTTAGTTTTGTTATTTTAATATCATGCTTTAACGTTATAGCAATTGAGATTATTGGCATATCTGATCACGAATATCGACAATTAAATATCAATGAGACACTAAGTTTTGATGAATTTGTTTCTGAACTTCAACAAAAATTATATAGCCAAGGTTTTATTACGACTGATGTATGGGTTGAAGAAGATAAGATTTATGTGTACCGAGGTAAATTAACCCAGATCGAAACAACAGGTTTTGATTCTACTGATGAAAGTTTCATCAAAAGTTTTTTTGAACCATTACTCAATCAGCCATTAAATCAACAAACTTTGGAAAGACCATTAAGCTTGGTGAATGACTTAAGTGGAATCAATGCATCCTTAACTATTGAGAAAAATGAACAAGACAATTCTCTGTTAACAGTTCAGGGAAGGCAAAAGAAACAATCTGGATTACTCTCTTATGATAGTCTTCCACGAGACGAATTTGATCGCCATCGTGTATATCTTCAACAGGAATTTTATTCAACTTTTACTACCGGCGATTTGATTCGCTTGAAAGTAACCCGAGTGGATGGGGATGGTAAGGATCCTCAAAATGATTTTGGTTTTAATTATCGATTACCATTAAATAAAAATGGGCTATATGCAGAAGTTAGTGCCAGTGACCTTCGTTCTAAAACAAATATGTATACATTTACTAATGGAGTTACCCGTCGAGATTTTGATGGTAAAAACTACGCTCTTACATTAGGGTACCCCCTAATTCGAAATCATAACCATTATAGGTATGTCATATTATCCCCGCAACGCACCGAAGAAAAAACACAGTCTATTTCTCAGGATAATCAAATTAATTTAGTACGCGGCATGATATATGATCACATTGCTTTTAATGATGGAGACAGTCTTTCTTGGGGCTTAACTTTCACACAAGGACATGCCAATCATTCCAATTCTAATCAGAACGGCTCATTTAAACATTACCGAGCGGGTGTTGGTTATATAAAAGCTTTGAATTTTTTCCCCAATGATACTGAAGTAAGATTTGAAGCTTTTGGTCAATACACTAAAGATTCTTTACCTGGTTCAGAATCATTTTTCTTAGGAAGCGAGAATTTTTTAAGGGGTTATCGTTATTCAACATACAATGGTAATCGAGGTGCAATGGCTACTTTAGAGGTAGCTCAAAATTACGAAACTTCTCACTTAGGTTTTAAAAATATTTCACCTTATGCATTTTATGATACGGGTTATGTAGACAATGAATTAAAGGACACCATTTCGGATTATCATCCAAAAGATGCAACTTTGAATAGTTTAGGTTTTGGAGCGCGTTTTCATTTACAAAAAAATATTAATGGTCAACTTTATTGGGCTCAACCACTAGATCATGACGCCAAAGGTCGTGATTTAGGATCAACCTTATATTTACAACTTGGTATAGGCTGGTAGTTATGATGAAAACATTATTTATTGTTATATATCTATTAATAACACAATCTTTACAAGCAGCTAATTTGTGTAACCTACAACATCCAGAAACCTGTCGCGCTGCGATCATACAACAATTAGCAAAATTTGGTGTTATTATTGATGAAAAAACTGGAGCTATGAACAACGAAAATTTGGATGAAGTGCTCTCTCATCTAGGAGAAAGTTCAGGCATATGGTCTCACAAAAGTGGCTATGCTTGGGATTTAAAAGTCAGTTCCGTGTTGACTAATGTTATGAAAGAACATTCAATTGACAGTCTTGTTCAGCTTTTTCTTGGGAATGGCAATACACAATCTGACTATTTTTCTTTTGGGGAAAGGGATGAAAACCCAGCGGCTCTATTAAATACTAATACTGTTGCACCAAACCCAATCGATCCTCCAAGTCAACATGATAAAGCACCCAGGACTGAAACTTCTGAATTGGCAAAAACACCATCACCTAAAGGTGCTGAAACTATCTCAGTGAACTCAAATGACTTAAATGCTATTCCTCTTGGTAATAAAGATGTAAATACTCCTTTTACTATTATTAGTAGTATTCAGCCACCTCAGAAGACTGAAAGTAAACAGAAATTGTTAAATATTCAATTACAATCCACCCTTAAAAATGGCTATTTACATCCAGATAAGAATGTTGATTCACAACAACATAACAATATGCATTCTCATGAGAAGCTTATGCACAATTTAACTGTTTTGCAAAAACTAGCTCCAGATAATAAAACTTTACAGGGTATAAAAATATCAACAGCACATGGACAGTATCCAGGAAAAACAATAGGAAAAGATAATATTAATAAGCATTTTATTGCTTATACGATTGGTAAATCTGATTCCTATAACACAGCATCAAGGTTTGTTGATTCAGAAAATAATGTATGGCTTTGCGCGTTGTCTGGGCTCTACAATCGAAGAATTACTGATAAAGATAATCAAATATTAGAAAAAATTGGTCACAGCGAGACTGTTCAATTAGCATCAAGTGTATTGCATGATATTCCAAGCAATCATCTGATGACATCGGAGTGTTTAATTTCAGTTAAAAAGAATTAGTATTTTCTCCAAAATTTAAACTTACATAAATTCTCTGTGCACGATCTGTACACAAATTAATTTTTTGTTCTAAGCCTCATCAATGGCAGACATATATCCTTCATTTGTATTAATGGACTTTGAGTGAGTTAATCAATTTGTGTGAGATTTGATATTTCAAATGGGTATCTCATGGATGATATCGTGAATTAAATATTTCATGTTTTGAATTGAGGAGATAATCACTAATCGATTGGGTAATTAACAAATAATTGTATTTAGATTAAATCAATAGATTGATGATGGATGTTAAGTGGTGGCCAGAG
>JAYPSX010000187.1:0-2912 GCA_038133315.1 Hyphomicrobiales bacterium | reverse complement strand
ATACCAAGTGATCCTGTGCTATCAGGATTATCTTTTAAGATAGCTTTACCAGATTCTGTTTCAGTACTAGGACTTGCCACACACCGAGCACCATAACTTTCCATCAATGCTCTTCTATATGGTTTTTGATTAAAACTAACTTTAACCATATAAACATCTACTTCTAAGTCAAAAATTGACCCAGCAAAGGCAAGTGATGAACCCCACTGCCCTGCGCCAGTTTCAGTTGTAAGTCTTTTTACACCTTCCTGTTTATTATAATAGGCTTGAGCAACAGCAGTATTCGGTTTGTGACTTCCAGATGGACTAACACCCTCATATTTGTAATAAATTTTAGCAGGTGTATCTAAGGCCTTTTCTAACCTACGAGCTCTGTACAATGGACTTGGTCTCCATTGGCGATAAATATCCCTTACTTGATCAGGAATTTCAATTTCTTTTTCAGCACTTACTTCCTGCATTATTAATTGCATAGGAAATAACGGAGCCAAATCATCAGGTCCTATTGGTTGTCCAGTACCGGGATGAAGTGGCGGTGCTAGTGGGTTTTTTAAATCAGAACATACATTATACCAGTGCGTAGGCATTTCACTTTCTGGTAAAGTAATCTTAATTCTATCATTATCTGATGACATAGTACCTCCCTAAAAATATATGAATTAAAAAGATTGCATTAAATTAATATAAATTCAATAATTTATTTAAATAAATTAATTCAATAATGTAAGTTCCATAAGGCATTTGTCGTATTCAGCTGATCCCTTGACAAGACCTTTCTCAACACAGTACTCTTCACCTATGAAATGCTCAACATCTACTTTCATTCTTATTTGAAATTTACCATTCTGCCACACACCTTCTTTATCAAAGAAGAATTTGGAAGTTTTAACACCTTTTCCGTGATAAACACCATTTTTCCATTCGCCATGGTAATATGTTCCATCACTATAAATTTGTTTACCTCTAAATTTTTGTCCCTTTTTCCATTCACCCGCGAATAAAGCTCCACTTGGATAATTGACTGTTCCAAGACAATTATGCCATTTTCTAAAAACTTCTATTCGATCAGTCGGGCTATCTGTACAATTAGACAACTCCAAAGAATGACTTTCATTCAAATTCAGGAACAAAGTAATAAATATAGCTAAAAGTATTTTCATCATTTGATAAATATTATTTTTGAGTTCCCCTTGCTGGATAATTATTCTCTACCGCGAATTTTGCTTTTGGTAGAAGCGTCTCTAAATCCGGTCTTGCCCAAGGCATACTCCCAATATCTATTAAGTATAGCCTTCCATCCGGTCTGATCCACATAAGTCCAGGTTCACAAAATGTATGGTTTTCTCTCTCATTTATTGATTTGGATATATACAAACCCCAAGATCTTGCAGTTTTTTCATCCAATCCATATGCAACATTTAGATTATCAATACCCCATTCTTTTTTTGACTCTTCGGCTCTTTCAAGAGGGTCCATAGAAGCAACAACAACAGAAAACCCTAATTCATTCACTGTATCAATCATAGAATTTAATTTTGTAAGGTAGTTTTTGCATACAGGGCAATGTAACCCGCGGTAGAAGATAACCATTGTAAATGAAGACGGACTTTGATCACTTAACTTCCATTTCCCTCCGCCAACAAGTTTTAGTTCTAAACTAGGGGCCTGAGTATCGGGTATCAATGTATGAGACATAATGTTTTCCTTTGAGATATATTTACTGATAATTTTTTGTTATAATTTTAATTGATTGATATCATAAAAACTAAACTATATTCAATTAAATATATCACCAGCATCAAATTGGAGCAATAACTTGGATAACATTCGTGGAAGTATATTTATGACGCTAGCAATGTTAGCGTTTACACTTGAGGATTTTACACTAAAAAAAGCGACCGAATTTATTCCTTTAAGCCAATTGCTCATCATTTGTGGTATTTTGGGTAGTTTATTTTTTATCTCATGTTCACGCTATGCTAAGGAACCAATATTTTACAAAGATTCCTTCAATAAAACCCTAATTATTCGTTCAATATTCGAAATTATGGGTCGTATTTTTTATGCATTAGCGATTGCATTTATGCCGATAACAAATGCTGCATCAATACTCCAGGCTACGCCCCTAGTTGTTGTTCTCGGTGCTGTAATATTTTTGAATGAAAAAGTTGGATGGCGCAGATGGACTGCAATTTTAACTGGTTTCATCGGAGTATTAATGATCATTCAACCTGGCACTAATGGTTTCACGATTTTTTCTATATTTGCTGTTCTTGGTATGATTGGTTTTGCTGGCAGAGATTTAGCAACTCGTATGAGCCCTATTGGAATGTCGAATTATCAGCTTGGTAGTTTTGGATTTTACATGGTGATTATAGCTGGCATAATTTTATCAGGTTTTAACTATTTTTTCTTTCCGGAAAAAACTATTTGGGGAACGATAAGTTTTGATGCCTGGATTTATATTATTGCCAATGCTATTGCTGGCGTAAGCGCATATTTTTGTTTAACAATTGCAATGAGAGTTGGTGATGTATCCTTTGTGACTCCATTCAGATATGTCAGAGTTCTTTTTGCTATGTTCTTTGGTGTTGTCATATTGGGTGAACAACCAAATGCCCTTGTTATAACTGGAAGTGTGATTGTAGTATTATCGGGTATATATATAATAATTAGAAGAAATCAAAACATCACGAAGAGTTAGTTTAACTATTTACTTCTATTATCTGAAATAGAGATTATCTCAGAAATTTGAGCACCTGTTAAATTTATAAGTTCATCAAAAGTAGAACCAAATACACAATGTGGATGTCCTGCTGCAGACCATATTTTTTCAAATCTCTTTAGTGAACTATCTGCAATGATGTTTAATTCTTTTGGTAATCCAATTGGAGAAACCCCTCCTATTGAAT
>JAYPSX010000186.1:0-2929 GCA_038133315.1 Hyphomicrobiales bacterium | reverse complement strand
TCTGGATGTTTTAGTGGATATTTTACTCAATCTGGACAAAACGCAGATATATATAACAAGTATAGAGGTAGCCAAGGATTAGATCCAGAATTTATATTAGAATTAGAAAAACAATTTGGGTTTGATAAACCTCCTTTAGAGAGATTTTATCAAATGATATCAAATTATGTAAGATTTGATTTTGGTGAAAGTTATTACAGAGATATTAGGGTAATTGATTTAATAATTGAAAAACTCCCTGTGTCTATATCACTTGGGCTTTGGATGACTCTAATTTCGTACTTAATTTCAATACCACTTGGAATGATGAAAGCAGTTCGTGATGGAACCAAGTTTGATCTCTGGACTTCCACAATAATAGTTATAAGTTATGCATTACCAGGTTTTCTTATAGCTATTTTTTTAATTATATTTTTTGCTGGTGGAAGCTATTTAGATTGGTTTCCTCTTAGGGGTCTGACATCAGACAATTTCAATGAGCTTAGCATACTTGGAAAAGTTGTTGATTATATCTGGCATATAACATTACCTCTTTTATCAATGGTTTTGGCAGCTTTCGCAACTACAACCTTACTAACAAAAAATTCATTTCTTGATGAAATAGGAAAGCAGTATGTATTGACTGCTAAAGCAAAGGGACTTACTGAGAAGCAAGTTTTAAAAAGGCATGTTTTTCGAAATGCGATGTTAATTATAATTTCTGGATTTCCTGCAGCGTTTATTTCTGCATTTTTTACAGGGTCACTATTAATTGAGACAATATTCTCACTTGATGGACTTGGCTTATTGAGTTTTGAGTCAATTGTAAACAGAGATTATGCAGTTGTATTTGCATCACTTTATATATTTTCTTTCATTGGATTAATCATCAATCTTTTATCTGATCTATTATATCATTGGATAGATCCAAGAATAGATTTTGAGAAAAGAGACTAATGTGGGTTGGTAATAAACTATGATTGGTATAAAAAATAATCTGTCACCCATCACTCATAGGAGGATAGGAAATTTTAAAAAAAATAAGCGTGCATTCATATCCTTACGACTCTTTCTTGTTTTGTTTGTCCTTTCATTTTTTTTTGAATTTTTAATTAACGACAAACCCATATTAGCCTCGTATAAAGGGGAACTATTATTCCCTACCATCTTGGATTATCCTGAAGAAAAATTCGGAGGATTTCTTGCTGTAACAGATTATAGGGATCCATTTATATCAGATGAAATCAAACAAAATGGATGGCTGTTATGGCCAATAGTAAGGTATAATTACAAGACAATAAATTATGAGTTACCAGTTCCTGCTCCGTCACCACCATCATTCTTACTTGACAAAGAAATACGCTGTCAAAATTATACATTGGGTATTGATGATGGAAGATGCACAGCTTGGAATTGGAATTGGTTGGGAACAGATGATCAGGGTCGAGATGTATTGGCAAGGTTAGCATATGGTTTTCGTATATCTATTATTTTTGGTTTACTTTTGACCATTCTATCATCTGCCATCGGTATTTTTATGGGGGCAATTCAAGGTTTTTTTGGAGGCTTAACAGATCTTATAACTCAGAGATTTATTGAAATATGGAATTCCATTCCATCATTATATTTATTAATAATCATTTCAGCAGTCATTACACCTTCATTTTGGTTACTTCTTTTTATTCTTTTATTATTCTCTTGGGTAAGTTTGGTTGGGGTTGTTAGAGCAGAGTTCTTGAGAGCTCGAAACTTTGAATATGTATTGGCAGCCCGTGCATTAGGCGTATCAAATATGAAGATTATGTTTAAACATTTGCTTCCAAATGCTATGGTCGCAACTCTAACTTTCCTCCCATTTATACTTAATGGATCAATTGTTACTCTTACGTCTTTAGATTTTTTGGGTTTTGGAATGCCCCCAGGCTCTCCATCACTTGGAGAATTATTAGCACAGGGAAAAAATAATATTCATGCTCCATGGTTAGGTTTGACTAGTTTCATTGGGATAGCTGTTTTACTTAGTTTACTAATTTTTATTGGCGAAGGTGTAAGAGATGCCTTCGACCCTCGAAAGGTTTTTGTAGATTAAGATGAAAAATTTATTAGAAATAAAAAACTTTAATATGAAGTTTAAAGGTTCAACAGAAGCAGATTTTCAAATTAAAGAAGTAGAGATTAATATTCCAGAAGGGAAGACAGTTGCAATTGTTGGGGAGTCTGGTTCTGGAAAAACTCTAACAGCCTTGTCAATACTCAGACTAAACCCCAATTCATCAATAATACAAAGTAATAGTCAAATAATATTTGATAAAGAAGATTTGACTAAGATTTCAATTGATCAACTCAATCAAATTCGTGGAAATAAAATTTCAATGGTCTTCCAAGAGCCATTAAGTGCCTTAAATCCACTTCATACTGTTGAAAAGCAGATAAGTGAAGGGATGCTGATTCATAAATTAGCTAAAAAGGATGAAATAAGAAGTAAAGTAATTGAGTTAATGAAAAAAGTTAGGATTAATGATCCCGAAAGTAAGCTTGCGAGATATCCGCATCAACTCTCAGGTGGAGAACGCCAGAGAGTTATGATAGCAATGGCACTATCTAATAACCCTCAACTTTTGATAGCTGATGAGCCAACAACTGCATTGGATGTGACAATACAATATGAAATTTTAAATTTATTAAAATCATTACAGAAAGAATTAAACTTAGCTATTCTGTTCATTACACATGATCTAGGTATAGTAAAAGACTTTTCTGATTTTGTTTATGTTATGCAGGGTGGAAAAGTTGTAGAAAGTGGTATGGTTGAGGATATATTCCAAAATCCAAGAAAAAATTATACAAAAGAGCTTGTCAATGCTCGCAGTCTGCAGCTAAAAAAGAAAAAAATGAATAAATCACTTGAGATTTTTAAGGTCGAGAATTTATCTGTAAATTACATACAAAA
>JAYPSX010000185.1:0-2974 GCA_038133315.1 Hyphomicrobiales bacterium | reverse complement strand
ACTCAATTGAGCTATGATTGTTGATATTCGCAATTGACTGCGCTTCCGCAAATGCCTGCTGAAATTTTGTTGTTAATTTGTCAAATCTCAAGCCTAATCTCCTAAAAATATTAATTTTAAAAATAATATGGAGATGAATTTTAGGATTTCAATTCGTTTTTAGAAACTATATTCAATAGAGGTAAAAATATTTCGACCCATACCAGGCACATTGCTGAGATTTGAGGTGGTAATTCCTGTTGTATTGGTTGACATGGTTGAACCTTGACCAAAATAAACCCCACCAAGAGGGTGTTCATAATAACGATCAAATAAATTATTGATACTAAAATTTATTTGTGCCTGGGAAAATTTATAATTCGATCTGAAATTCACCAAGCCATAACCTGAGGTCTTCTGCTCAGATCGAATGTCATTTACTTTGTTTTTGCTATCTACTATCTCAAACGCTAGGGTATTTTGCCAATTTCCATTTCTCTGATTAAGATCAAACTTTAAATTTATTGGCATCATGTGGTAGAGATCATCATTAGTGTCTGTATTAATACCTCTTTTATATGACAATTGAGCAAGCCCATCAAAATCTCCCCAGCCTGCAGTTGAAAGTATCTTTTTATAAAGACTGATATCGACACCATAGATTTTAGCGTTTTGATTACCTAAAGTAAGGCTTTTAAAACCATCAGTTCTACTTACTCCAGATACCGCATCTATATAATCATGGATATAAGTAAAGTATGGATTAATTTTTAGTTCTACACTTTTTTTATGCTCATCGTGATAATCATAAGAAAATCCAAGCGTATGCGCAGTTTCTTTCTTCAAATTCACATCTCCAATATAACCACTACCATCTCCCACCCAGTTAATCATAGAGCTGGTCATGGCACTGGTTGACCAGGCGTATCTTTCATATAAATTTGGTGACCTATTTTTGATGGAATAACCCATTTCATAAGTATTATTTTTATCTGCCGCAAAAGATAGAATCCCAGTCAAATCTAAATGATGATCAATTTTTTTATGATTTGCTGCATTAAAATTTGATGAATCCGTTAAATAATTCAAGTTCATATTCATCCCTCCGCAGCTACTAGTTGACGTTTTATAGCTATCATTACATTGACTATAACCATTCACATCATCAGCATCAGTTTGAATTAATGCGTACCGAAGTCCGACTTGGCTAAACCAACGCGTATCTATTTGATTATCTAGCTCAGCGAAAATACTATATTTGTCCTTTTCACCGTCATTGATACTTCTAAAAGTATTCGGTGCCATCATTGCCATATCAGATGTTCCCGTAGGGTTCCACCAATCTTCGAGCTGATATTTCTGAATCTCGGCTCCATAACGAAGAGCCTTGCTCTCATCTAAAAGGTGATTGGTGATAAAATTAACTCCATTCGTTTCACCACTATGCGCCATAGGCATTCCATAAGCTGTCCCATACATAAATTGTTTATTTTTACCAAAATTCATTTCTTGTTCAACATGATGGGTATAAGCTTGAATTTTATAATCTCCCCAATTAAATTCTTCTGAAATAGAAAAATTCACTTTATACGAGTGATTGTCGGTAATATCCATTCTTTGATTGACGAGCGCCTGATAGGGAATTTCTTGGTAGCTCATTTTTAAATCATAAATTAAATTGTCTTTTTTAAAGGCTAATCCGATTGCATGGTTTTCTATTCTAAAACCCGTCGATGCCACTTCGTCATCCAGGATGCCTGAGCGATCTGAACTGGAACCACTGTCACCATATGAAGAATTTTTAAAATTACTTCCTGCATTATAATTATTGGCTTCAGTATACGAGCCAATATAATTTACAGAAAAATTTTCTGAGGCAAATTGAGAAGATAAACTGACCCCCTGTTCATCATTATTACTTTTATAAAAAGATTTTATCTTTCCTGTAATAGTTGACCCATTAGAGGTAAATTTTGGTTTTTTACTCGTCACAGTAATTGTTCCAGCTAAGCTATCTCCCCCCATGCTAACTGGGGTAATACCAGAAAAGACTTTTAAATTATCAATTGCATTGATATCAAGGTAAGTTAAATCAGGGTCGCTATGGTTTGTACAAGACGACTCAAGATCAATCCCGTCCACTGAAATTTTTACTCTGTCATCAAATAATCCATGAATACCGATAAGCCCTGATAAGCTACCATTTTGCTGCACATCTGTACCTAAAAAATAATTTAATAAAGATGAGGTATCAGCATCATTGATTTTACTCTCCAAATCAGCAAATGAATGAGACTCTCCAGCAGAAATAGAGCCAGGCTGAAGCACGTCGGTAATCACATAAATTTCTCTTAGAGAGAGGTTATCGTCGGCATAAAGATATTGGCTGAATATAAATATCAGAGGGAGGTAAAATAAATTTTTCAACTACTATAACGCTCTTCTTTCCATGGGTCTGCTTCATTGTGATAACCCCGAACCTCCCAAAAACCTGGTCGATCTTCTTCATGAATCTCAATAGCTTTTATCCATTTTGCACTCTTCCAGGCATACCTTTTCGGCACCACAGTTCGAACTGGTCCACCATGTTCTAATTCTAATGATTGGCCGTTATAGCCATAAGCAATTAAAACATCATCATCAAGTAGGGCACTTAACGGAAGATTTGTTGTATAGCCGTCATAAGAGTGAAAGGTAATAAATTTAGCTTTTGGCTTAGGTTTTACTAACAAAAATAAATCTCTAGGGCGAACGCCACGCCAGCAAACATCATACTTTGACCAATGCGTTACGCAATGAAAATCTGAAGTTTCCTCTACTTGCTCAAATTTATTTTGCAATTCTTCAAAATTTATATTTAATTCATTCTCAACAAGACCGAATATTTTTAAAGTCCAATTTGATTGATTAATATCTGGTTTAATGCCCAAATCTAAGACTGGAAACTTTTCAGTAATTGTTTGACCCGGCGGCAATCGATTGTTGCTTTTAGTAC
>JAYPSX010000184.1:0-2987 GCA_038133315.1 Hyphomicrobiales bacterium | reverse complement strand
TACTAGAATCGTGTTGTAAAACGGTTGCAAAAGAATACTTTTGGGAACGAACTACGCAACGGGGCCATAGCTCAGCTGGGAGAGCGCTACGCTGGCAGTGTAGAGGTCAGGGGTTCGATCCCCCTTGGCTCCACCACTCATTTTTTAACTCCACTAAAATTAACTCCAGATAATTTAGACATTTCTAATTTCCAAGTTGTTAAATCATCTTTGTTAAATTCAGATAAATGTTTATGACCACAAGCTCTTGCTAAAGTTTTCATTAAATCTGTTGATGCTATTAGAAAATTACTCAACTTTTTTGAAGCAATATCTACATTTAAATTTTTTCTTAATTCTGGTTTTTGTGTTGCTATGCCAGCAGGACAATTATTGGTATTGCACATCCGAGCACCAACACAACCGATAGCCTGCATTGCAGAATTAGATATAGCTATTGCATCAGCTCCTAGAGCTAAAGCTTTAACAAAATCAGCAGCAGTTCTTAATCCTCCGGTTATGATTAAACTGATATTTTTATAGTTTTTTTGATCTAAATATTTTCTTGCTCTTGCTAAAGCTGGAATTGTAGGTACGGAAATATTATCTCTAAATATCAAAGGTGCAGCTCCAGTACCGCCACCTCTTCCATCAAGGATTATATAATCTGCACTAGCTTGAACTGCAAATTCAATGTCTTCTTCTATATGTTGTGCGGAAATTTTAAAACCTATTGGAATCCCACCAGATTTTTTTCGCACTAAATCGGCAAAATTACGATAATCATTGATGCTATTTAAATCCTGAAAAGTAGACGGAGATATGGCATCTGTTCCTTCTGGAATATTTCTCACGAGAGCTATTTTTCCTTTTACTTTGTTAGCAGGTAGATGACCACCTGTTCCAGTTTTGGCTGCTTGTCCTCCTTTAAAATGAAAGGCTTGAACTTTTGATAGTAAGCTTTCTGTGTATCCAAATTTAGCAGAAGCTAATTCATAAAAATATTTTGAGTTAAATTCTTGTTCTTCAGGCAACATGCCGCCCTCACCAGAACATATCCCTGTGCCAGCTAACTCTGCTCCCTTTGATAAAGAAATCTTAGCTTCTTCTGAAAGAGCTCCGTAACTCATATCTGAAATAAAAAGTGGTATTTTTAGAGCTAATGGCTTTTTTGCTTTTTTTCCAATCACTACTTCGCTTCCAATATTTTCTTCATCCAATAAAGGTTTTTTATGTAACTGAGCAGTTAAGATTTGAATATCTTCCCAACGAGGTAATTGATCATATGGAACACCCATTGCTCCCATTTCTCCATGGTGACCTAAATTAGATAAACCGTTATTTGCTAATTCATGAATATGTTCAATATAAGGCTCTTCAGGAGTATTAGAGGGAATATTAGAACTCTTATTTTCTGAAATATTTTCATCCTTAGCTAGGTTTTTATGAGATCCATCACAATAGGGTTTGTTCTTACTATGTTTACACATACATAAGAATGCATCACCAGAGTCTTCCGCTTTAAACTTTAATGGCTCAAAAGATGAGCCAACATGAGACCAATCACAAAATGGTTGGTTATTAGATTTACCACAAGTACAAAATAAATATTCCTCGTCTTTATTAAGTTTTACTTTAATTGGCTTTGTATCTGCAATTTGAGGCTTATCCATTTACTATCTTATGATTAAGTTTAATGATTTTTTTCAATTTACTTTGCTGATCTATTCCCCATTTATGCATAGATTTTAAAATTGGAATGCTTGATTTTCCTAGTTCTGTCAGAGTATAGGTGACTTTTAAAGGAATTGTATCGTGGACTGTTCTAATGATTAACTTATCACGTTCTAATTCTTTTAATTGTTTTGAAAGCATTTGTTGAGTAATCCCTTGAAGAGTATTTTTTATTGCTCCAAATCGCATTGTTTTATTTGAGAGTAAAAAAATAATGTTAATTTTCCATTTACCACCAAGTACTGTTAAAGCATTAGTGACAGGACACTGTAATGAATTAATTTTCATGGTTTATAATATAGACTAGGTATAATTATATGACCATAGTCAAATCAAACATACTAGTATGTGCAATTGGAGTATTTGCTTTTGATCATTAATCCTTAAATTTAATTCAATTATTAAGGAGGCGTAAATGTCAGAAATACCTAATATAGCTCAAAAATCACCCTTTGCTGTAGAAGTAGAAGAAGGAAAAACTTATTATTGGTGTCAATGTGGTAAGAGTAGTAATCAACCTTTTTGTGATGGCTCACATCAAGGAAGTTCATTTAATCCAGTCCCATTTACAGCTGATCAAAATAAAACTGTTTATCTTTGTGGTTGTAAACAAACAGCTAATAAACCTTTTTGTGATGGCTCACATACAAAAATAGATTAGTAAGATGTTCTCAATAAATAATAAAATTGATGTTTTGAGTTATTACCTTTCTCCTATAGCTAGAATATTTATAGCAATAATTTTCCTGATGAGTGGTTTAAATAAAATAGGTAATTATGGAAATACTGCTTATTGGATGGAAGCTGTAGGAGTGCCAAGTTTATTTTTACCTATAGTTATTGCTTTAGAAATAGTTGGAGGATTGGCAATTATATTAGGATGGAAGGCTAGGATTTTTTCATTTTTACTAGCTGGGTTTTGTATGCTGTCAGCAATTGTTTTTCACTCAAATTTTGCAGATCAAAATGAAATGATTAATTTCATGAAGAATATAGCAATTGCTGGTGGTTTCTTAACAATAACAATAAATGGAGCTGGTTCTTTTTCCCTAGATGGAAGGTTTAGTCAACAATAAGAAAAGCAGAAGTCAAAATACAAACCTTTTGTTTGGGTATACACTGGGTGTTAGTAATCAACAATACCTGCATCATAATCGCATTGATATTGTTGAGTTTTATTAATGTACTGAACATTTTGGAGATAATCTCTCCATTTAATCAGCAATAAATAGTGGGTGTTCCAATTTTTGGACACTTGCTCCACCATTTTATTT